>PTJW01000001.1 GCA_002937495.1 Pseudomonadota bacterium
GATATTATCCTCGCAGGTTCAAATCCTGTCTGTTCCGCCATTTTATTTGGGAGGCTTTATGAAAGTTATACAAATATACCCTAGTTTAAACCAAGGCGGTATTGAAAGATGCGTTATTAACCTTGCAAACTATATTACACAACAAAATATTGAAAACAAAATTTGTTCTAATGGTGGTATATTAATTTCTGATTTAACAAATACTCAGCATTTAACTTTACCAGCACATAAAAAAAGCTTTATTCATAACCTATTCGTTCAGGCAAAAAAGTAGCAGTTATATCTAATTATATTAAACAACACTTAATTGATGTTTATAATATGAATGAAAATAAAATGGTAACTGCTTATAGAAGTTTTAATGATACAAAATTTAATATTGATAATTTAGATGACTGGGCTGAAAAAATAAGGTATGCTATTAACCTAGATAAATCTAAAAGAGATGCTATGGGTAAATTAGCAAAAAAATGGGTTTATGATAACTTTACACTAGAAAAAATGTGTAATGCAGAAATTAACATGTACAAACAAGCTTTAAACAAGGATAAATAAACAATTATGAAAATACTTCAAACTTGCCCTAAACTAAACCAAGGCGGTGTAGAACGCGGTACAATTGAGTTTGCAAACTATTTAGCTGATAATAAAATTGATAACTACATTTGTTCTAATGGTGGTATTTTAGTTAAGGAGTTAACTAATACTACTCACTTTACACTTCCAGTACATAAAAAAAACCCTGTAAACATTATTAAATGTGCTTTTAAATTAGCTAAATATGTAAAAAATAATGATATTGATATTATTTATGCTCGTTCAAGAGCTCCTGCTTGGGTTGGTTACTTTGCAGCTAAATTAGCAAAAGTAGAATATGTTACTACATACCACGGTGCTTACTCTCATGAAAATATCTTTAAAAAAGCTTACTCATGGCCTATGAGAGCTGGTAAAAAAATTGGTGTAATTTCAGAATATATCCGTCAACACTTAATTGATGTTTATAATACACCTGAAGATAAAATGATGACAGCATACAGATGCTTTAATCAAGATAGATTTAACCTAGATGATCTAAATACAAAAGAACTTGAAGCTATTAAGGAGAAATATAACCTTGATAGTGGCGAAGTTATTTTATGCTTAGTTGGTCGTTTTAGTAAAACTAAAGGCCAAGTTGAACTTGTAAGAGCGTTAAGCAAAATTAAAAATGAAAACTGGAAACTACTACTTGTTGGTTCTGGTGACAAAAGAGTTTCTAAAAAGGTTAAAGACATTATTAAAGAACAAAAACTTGAAGATAAAATTATTTTAACTGGTAACCAAACAAAACCAGAATACTTTTATGCAGTTGCAGATATTTGTTTTTCTGTAAGAGTAACTCCAGAAGCATTTGGTAGAACACCCCTTGAAGCACAAGCTTTAGAAAAAATTGTTATTGCTACAAATAAAGGTGGCCACCTTGAAACTGTAAAAGACGGTGAAACAGGATTTTTAGTACAGACAGAAAACCTAGATGACTGGGCTGAAAAAATTAAGCAGGCTATTAACTTAGATGCTGAAACTAGAACTAACATGGGTAAACAAGCTAAGGTTTGGGTTAACTCTAAATACACATTAGAAGAAATGTGCAAATCAGAGCTAGCTATCTGTAAGGAAGTTCTAAAAAAATAAATATATTAAATAGATAAGCCAAACCCCTGCAAGCTTATCTTGTAGGGGGTTAATTTTAACAATAAAATAAAGGAAGAATACTATGTATCAACCAAAATTAGATTTAGCACAGAATATTATACAGCAATTTTCAACACCAACAGCTGTAATTTCAAAACCAATGCTTGAAGAAAAAATCAAAGCAATGAAGTCAGCTTTTTCTAAAAATACTAAAATATTCTATGCTATTAAAGCTAATAATAACCCGCATATTGTTAAAATATTAAAAAATGCTGGCCTAGATGGTATTGATACTGTTTCTATTAATGAAGTTAAGCTTGCTAAAAAATTAGGCTTTACTCCACAGCAAATTATTTATACAGGATCAAGCTGCTCAGATGAAGAAATGGCTGAGGTTCATAACCAAGGAGTTATGTTAAACATTGGTTCAACATCTGAATTAGCTAGGTTTGGTAAAATGTTCCCTAATACAAAAGTTTCTATTAGGTTTAACCCTGAAGTTGGCGATGGTGAAACAGCTGCTGTTATTACAGCTGGCGATTCAACAAAGTTTGGTATTAAAGCAAGTAAGCTAGATGAAGTTAAGCAAATTGTAGCAGAATATAACCTAACTATTGCAGGTATTCACTGTCATATTGGTTCTGGTTTTTATTCTACTGATCAATTTGAAAAAGCTGTTGTTAGAATTTTAGATCAAGCTAAAGATTTTGCAAATCTTGAATTTGTAGATTTTGGTGGTGGCTTTGGTGTTCAATATAAAAAAGAACAAACTCCTATTGATTTAAATGATTTTGCAAAAAGTATTCAAACTCATGTAGATGAATTTAACAAGCATAACAAAAAAGAAATTGAAATTAGATTAGAGCCTGGTAAATACTTAGTTATGCAAGCTTGTGCAACATTAACAAAAGTTACTACTATTAAAGATGAATACGCTATTCCATTTATAGGAACAGATACAGGCATGAACCACATAATTCGCCCTGCATTATATGGATCATACCATCATGTAGAAAACTTAACTAATGCAAATGCAGAAAAGCAAAAAGTTAATATTGTTGGTAATATTTGTGAATCTGATGACTTTATTGCTGAAGAAATTGAAATTCAAACTCCTAGGGAAAATGACATTTTAGCAGTATTAACAACTGGTGCTTACTGCCCTACTATGCAAAGTTTTTATAATTTAAGACCTTTCTTAGCTGAAGTTTTAGTTGATGAAGACAATAATTTAAAATTAATCCGTAAGCGTTCAACATTTGACGAACTTCTTGCTCAGCAAGGCTTTACAGACTTTTAAGTACATTTATAAAATGCTCTCTTTTGAGAGCTTTTTCTTATATTTCAATAATAACCACAAAAAAAATAATATTTTCTTTACAAATAAGTAATCACAGGTATATAATTAAAATCAGACATAAACTTTTGCTCATGAGGTACTATTATGAGATACTTCAAAGATATGCGAAATCAGATTGATGAATTAGCTTTTAGTTTTGATAATCACCATTACACTGATTATTATAAAGCCCAAAGCGAGCTATATTGCAAAACAGATGCGTACCATGAATTACAAGCACGCAGACTTATTCGCTTAGCAGGCAAAAAACGCATAGAACTACTATACAATTTAGCAGTTGAAAGACGCTTTCAGCACGCAGAAGATTTGCGCCAAGCCAGAATTTACATACATACCCTTAAATTAAATTTAAAAACATCCACCTTTAATGTTAATTCTAGCCAAACTAACCAAATTGTCCGAAAACTAAAAATTTATAAGCATCTGCTAAAAAAAGGATTTAATTCCTTTTATGCTTATCAAGTTACTAGTTTAGAAAAGGCCCTTGAATTAGTTGCAACTCAATCCGCATGACTATTAGCGTACTTTCAGAAAAAATCCCCTAGTTTTAAACTGGGGGATTTTTTTATGCTTTAATATCTGGATTATTAAATAATGGTTGCTTTGGCATTACATTTTTGAAAATATTATTATTAACCATTGTTTCTAGCCAAATGGCAGTTTGGGGGAATGTATTTTCAAAATATGTTTTATCTGGCATTGTGAACTGACGAATAAATGGAAATATTGCAAAGTCTGCTAATGAAGGCTCATTTTTTAATAAATATGTATTTTCAGCAAGCAAATATTCAAGCTGCTTTACAAACTTGCTAGCCTCAAGTTGCCAATCTGTTGGATCATCCTTATACCTTGTTGGATATTTATACCTATCAAGCGCCATTTTAAAGCTTGTATCGTTTATTTTAATTAATTCTAATGACTTATCAATATTATCTAGTAAACTTAACGGATCATGCTGTTTTAAAGCCCAAAGCATAATATCAAAGCTTTCATCTATAACTTTATCTGTTAAAACTAATACAGGAACTGTCCCCTTGCTAGATGCTTGCAACATTTCTACAGGTTTATCTCGTAATAAAATGTTTCGTAACTCATAATCTATATCTGCGATTTTTAAAGCCATTCTTGCACGAATAGCATATGGGCATCTTCTAAAAGAGTATAAAATTGGTTTCATAAGTTTTCCTTATAATGTTAATAATGCAGAATTAGCCTTTAAATATTGTTCTGCTAATTTATAATCAGGCATGAAAGATTCTACAAAATTCCAAAATCGTGCAGAATGGTTTGGATGAATTAAATGGGCAAGTTCATGAATTACAATGTATTCTTGAACCCAATCTTCTAACATTGCATTACGAATAGTAAAGTTTAAAGTTTTTGTTGAGTAATTACAGCTGCCCCAGCGTTTTTCAGCCTTATTTAGTTTTACTTTAGCAGGGAATAGTTCCATATTTTTCGACCACTTTAAAACTAGTCTTTTAATATCAGTTTGGGCAATGCGTGTATAGTACTTTTCTATTAATGCTTTTTTTAAGTCATAATTATCATGCTTAACATATAAATTAATTATTCCATTTTCTGCAATAACTTCATTAATATTGCTAATAACAATATTAAGCTTAAATACCTGCCCTGCTATTAAGAATTCTTCATTTTGGATATACTCGCGTTGAGCAAATGTAGCGTTATTTATTTTTTGTAAAATAAGGTCATAGTTTTTTTCTAGAAACTTTTCAATTGTTCTTTTACTTGTATTTTTAGGGACCCTAATTTCAGCATGACTAGACAGAAAAACCATCGCAATTGAGTTTTTCCTAGTTGTTTGTTTTATGTTGTATGATATTTGCTTATAATTTTCCATTGATTTTATTGTATAAAAGATATATATTAAAGTCAAGAAAAGGCACTGGGCTACTGCTGGTTTTTGCTATTTTTTTAGACAAAAACGAGAGGAAAGTCCGGGCACCGTAGAAGAGGATTCCAGGTAACTCCTGGCGGTATCACACGATATTAGGGAAAGTGCAGCAGAAAATAACCGCCTATTTTCAATAGGTAAGGGTGAAAAGGTAAGGTAAGAGCTTACCGCTGCTTTTAGTAATAAAAGTGGGTCAATGTAAACCCAATCCGGTGCAAGACCAAAAGCGCTGTTAAAAGCTTGTTCTTCGCAAGCTAGCGAGAATGGTGGGTTGCTCTGACCTTATTAGCAATAATAAGGCTAGATGAATAGTAGCACAGCAAGTTTTTACTTGTGGACATAACTCGGCTTATAGGTGCCTTTTCTATAAAAAAACGACTCTTTTAAGAGTCGTTTTTTTGTTGAGTAATTTTACTTATTGATGCTCTTTCTGCCATTAAACTAACAATAACTGTTGTTCCATGGTTTTCTATAGAGTGTAATGAAATTTCACCTTTTAAATTACTTAAAATAAGTTTTGAAATAATTAAACCTAAACCAAAACCTTTTGTATTTAATTCTTTATCGCTAAGTTTTAAGCTTGAATTAATAGATTCTAACCTTGATTTACTCATACCTAAGCCAGTATCTTCAATACAAACTTGGTATTTTATATATTTAGAGTCAATTTTAGAAGCTGAAAAATCAACTTTAACATAACCTTGTTTTGTAAAAGCAATAGCATTATCAATAATATTTTTTAATGCTACTTTTAACTTTACAACATCTGTTTTTACATAAATTTTTTCTTCTAAGTCATTATTATCATAACTCATTTTAATATTAGTACTATCAGGTAATGCCATTTTTGATTCTTTATAAGCCAGGTATACTACATCTGATAATATACATGGAGAATAGTTAATTGGCGTACTTGATTCTTTAAGCTCTAAATAAATTAAAACATTAATAATTTGATTTAATAATATATTTGAAGACTTTTCAATAAAAGAAAGTTCAGAATTGTTAGATGCTTCAGGATTTTTAATTTTAATTAAATCAATAGCCCCCATAATACCATTTAATGGAGTTAAAATACTATTTGTAATATTTGTTAAAAGTTGACTTTTTTGAATATTCTGAATTTGGCTATTTTTATGTTCATTTAAAACTTTACTACTTGTATCTTTTATTATGTTAATTAACTTAGCCAACTCATCAGGTTGATTTGAAGTTTTAATTTCTAAACTATCTATATCACCATTTTCAATATGATTAACAATATTATATAAATCATCTACTCTTTGTAATAAAACTTTTAATACAAAGTGGTAAACCACGATAATACATAAGAAAATAATAAACCATACTGCTAAAATATACCTAGTAATACTAATTGATGTATTAAGCAAATCTCTGTTTGAAATAGTAATTTCAAGCTCGCCTACTTTATGGTTATCATATACTATTTCATAAATTTTAGTTCGGTAATAATCACCTAAAAATATTCTTGCTAAAGAAGGTATTGGTCCGTAACGCTCTGGTCTTAAGTCTTTAAAAATTTTTTCTGTTAAAGGCTCAGAGTATTGATCTTTAACTACTATTTTTTGAATAACATTTGTTCTTGCTACATCTAAATGTTTTGAGAAGTTTTCTAAATATTCTTCTAAGCCCAAGATATCATTAATCATAAGCATAGGCATAATTTCTTCTTGTAAATATAGGCTTGTATTGTCTGTATATTGTAAGTTTGACTCTACATATCTTGTATTTATTTTATGAAATGCAATAACTGCAAAAAGTAACATTAAAACAGTTTGTATAGTTACAAGTAATATAAAAATTTTATTTCTTAATTTCATCTAAATTACTACTCATTTGATTCTTTAATTCTAATTTTTTAGCTTTTACTAAATTATTAATATTATCTTTAAATTTATTTAGGTGATCTCCTGAAATATTTTTTCTATTTATAATATAGTAAATATCTTTTGTATTTACTATACCATTAATAAGCCTTTGCTGAACAGCTTCGTGTAATGGAAAAATTTCATACTCTTGTTTATCTACTATATTATCATACTGGAATTTACTTACTACTGCAAAGTCATATAAATCAAGTTTAATGAAATCTTCATATTCTGAAATTGTTTTTGTAGTTGCCATTTTAAATTTAAATGACTCGTTTTTTGTCATATCTTGTAAAAATGGAGTCCAAGTTTCAAATGTATATTGTTTACTAAAAATTGGTAGAACTCCAATTGAATACACTGTGTTTTCTTTATAAGCTATTACATCATCAGCAACTGCAAATGATGTAGAAAATAAAGCATATAAACACACAATAAGTTTTTTCATTTCAACCTCTATTAATCTTTGAATCTTGTATAAATTGTTTTGTATTATTATCTAATTCGCCTGATATATTATCAGATAAGAATCTTCTTTGAAAGGCTTTTATAACATTTTTTTCTCCATATGTTATATTATATCCAAAATCAGTTAAATTAGATATATAATCAGTGGTATTACTCAACTTAGAAAAGTCTACAGCTAAATTATTTTCTACTAAAACAGACCAATTAAACCTTGCTCCAGGGTCTGTTTTTCTATCACAAGAAATATCCGAATGCGCTATAATATTTTCTGCTTTAATTTTATATCTACCTTGTAAGTCTTTTAGTAATTCAATTAAAGAATCATACTGCTGTTTAGTGTATCCACTTTCATTACCTAAAGTTCCTGTATTACCTAACTCTATGCCAATAGAATTAGTATTAAGCATTTCATCATTTTTCCATTTTGAAACACCTGCATGCCAGGCTTTTTTATTATCAGGCACTAAGTTGTATATCTGTCCATCTCTAGCTATAAAATAATGCGCAGAAACCCCATTGGCTTCTGCACATAAAAATTCTAAAGATGTTTTATCATCAAAGCACATACAATGCAGAACAATATATTTTGGATCTATAGTTTCATCTGCAAAGTTTGGGCTTTGATATTTAGTATTTATTTTTACCATTCAAAAATCTTTTATTTATCTAATGATTTTGTTCTTGCTATTTTTTGATTAAATAAGTATAAAGAACCTCTTTCAAGTTTACCACTTAATCTAATAAACTTAGCATCATTTTTAGATATAAGCCTTTTTAACATTGGTAAGCTCTTAATATCTAAATCATCACTACCTGAAAATGTTGAAATAATTTTTTCTGCTGTTTCAACATCACTTGCAATAACATCTAGTGGTCCTACAACCCTATGCCTTTTATCAATCTTAAACTTATTAACTAGTTCAAACCATTTTTCTTCATCTACTAGTTTCATATTTTCAATATTAATAATTGCATTAGATTTATTTAAAAATTCTAAGTTTTTAGTAAAGTACTGTTTAAACTCGTCACCTTCTAAAATAGCCATGTTTAATAAAATAGCATAAACATCTGTTTGGCTAATATTTTCTAGTTTAGCTTTAAGTAAAATAGAATCAATCATGTAGTCTCTAATTTTTAAGTTCTTAAAGTTAACTTCAAACTTTGATGAATCTGACAAGCTGCCTTTGTAATAAAACTTATCTGCTTTTAAAATTAGTTTATTTGCATCTACATCAAAAATCTTTAGTTCTGTTAAATCAAAAGTTACAGTATCATCTAAAAAGTTTAAATTAACTATTTTAGCCTGTACTTTAAATTTCTTTAATTCGCCATTGTAATTAAATGTAAACATTTGTGATGTTGGAACACTAATATCAGCTTGTTGTTGTAAAACAAATGGGTAAATATCAAAAACTACATCACCAACTTTATAGTGAATTTCATTATTTGAATTTTTACTGTCAAATCTTAAATTTTCAACTTTAATATTAATATTATTAGGATAACCTGAAGTAATAATATTATCATATTCAAAGTTAAACTTACTTGATTCTTTTAATGTTGTTTCAATAGCTATAACTCTTTTTTTGGCCATAAAGTCCCAAATAAAACCGTAGCCTAGTAAAATAATACCTACTGATACTGATACTGAAAATAAGAATTTTAAAAATCTCATATACTCTTCCCTATTCTGTTTTTTGCTTGTTTATTTTTTTATATTTAACATATCTTCTACCCTTACTAAGCGATCAAAGTCTTTTTCACTTAATAGGTTTAAATCAACACATGCTTGTTTTAATGTTAAGTTGTTTTCATAAGCATATTTAGCAATTTTTGCTGAGTTATCGTAGCCAATATGTGGTGTTAATGAAGTAACTAACATTAATGAATTACTTAAATTATCTTTAATATTATCCAAGTTTGGCTCAATACCATCTAAGCATTTTGTTCTAAAGCTTGCTAATGAATCTGATAGAATATTAATTGACTCTAAAACCTTATAAATAATAACTGGTTTAAAAACATTTAACTGAAAATGCCCGTTTGAACCTGCAATACCTACAGTAACATCATTACCCATAACTTCTGCAGCAACCATGCTTAAAGCTTCGGCTTGTGTTGGATTTACTTTACCTGGCATAATTGAACTACCTGGTTCGTTTGATGGTAATACTATTTCACCAATACCACACCTTGGTCCTGATGCTAACATTCTAATGTTATTGGCAATAGTCATACAGCTAACTGCTAAAGTTTTTAAAATTGATGAGATATTAACTAATACATCATGTGCTGCCATTTGCGAAAATTTATTTTCTGCTGCAATAAACTTAGTATCCAAGCTTAATGATAGCTCTTGGCAAACTCTAATATCAAATTCTTCATGAGTATTTAAGCCTGTACCTACTGCTGTACCTCCAATAGCTAAGCACCTTAATTCTTTTAATGCATACTCTAAACGCTCAATATTATCTTTAATTTGATATGCATAAGTTGAAAATTCTTGCCCTAAAGTAATTGGTGTAGCATCTTGTAAATGTGTTCTACCAATTTTAATAATATCTTCAAAATCATCTTCTTTTTTAGCTAATGATTCGTAAAACTCTTTCATTTCTGGAAGTAGTTTATTTTCAATAGTTACTAATGCAGCAATGTGCATAGCTGTTGGGTATGTATCGTTTGATGATTGACCTTTGTTAACATCATCATTTGGATGAACAGGAGTTTTTGAACCTAGCTCACCACCTAAAATTTCAATAGATTTATTAGCAATAACTTCATTTAAGTTCATATTTGTTTGAGTACCACTACCTGTTTGCCATACTGACAATGGGAAGTTATCATCTAACTTACCTTTAATAATTAAATTGCATGATTGGACAATTGAATCTGCCACTTCTCTACTTAGTAAACCTAAGTCTGCATTTGCTAATGCTGCTGCTCTTTTTAAATGAGCAAATGCATAAATTACTTCTTTTGGCTGCTTTTGTTCACCAATTGCGAAATTTTCAATACTTCTTTGTGTTTGAGCTCCCCAATACTTATTAGACTCAACCTTAATTTCGCCCATAGAATCTGTTTCTATACGATAAAAACTTTCTACATTATTTTCATACATACTAATATATACCTTTTTATTTTTTTAACTGCCTATTATTATAAATTATTAATATGTTTTTAACAAGATATTTATACTCAAAAAACATAAAAATAAAAACAATTAAAAGTTGATTAACAACTATTAAAGTGCTAATATACAACCTATAGATTAACAATAAATGAGAAACATTATGAAAGTTGCACTTTATAAAAACTATGAACACCCAATATCTGTTCAAGATGCATATGAAATATATAAAAAAAATAATGAATTTTATAAAGGAATATATAAATGCCCTGACCCAAACTGTGGCATTAGTTTAAATATGGCAAATAAAAATAATCACTTACCTGAAAATCAGCTAAAAAAAGCTCGCCATTTCACACCATATTCTACATCTACTATGAAACATAATAAGTTTTGCAAGTATTCTAATAAAATTATTGAAAAACTAGAAAATAAAACTTCTAGGTTAACACTACACTCCGGTAAGCCTCCAATAACAAACAAAGATGATGATTATATTCCTGAAAGAACAGCCAATACTAGTTATAGTAACCGCAAATCTAACCCGTCTGTATCATCTATGAAATTCTTTTTTGAAATGCACGCATATACTTATCATAATATGATTGAATTTATTAGAGGATGTAATTATATAATAAAAGACTATGACTCTGATAAAACATTTGAAATAGAAGACTTCTTTAAACTATTATCAGATAACTATGATATTTTATCTAATTTACCTTACTTTTCAATGTTCCACTCAAGATGCTCTATATGGGATAACTCTAAAGATGAAAAACCTAACTTTAGAATACAAATAGAAGCTCCCCACGGATATAATAAAAATATATCTTTAAAAATAACACCTGACTTTGATGATAAAACTTTTAATATGCTTAAAGAATATTTTGAAATTAAGCCTCCGATAACACCTAAAACTCCTAAAAGAATGGGAGTTTTTGTAAAAGCTATTTTAAAAAATATAAACTCAGAGAGATTTTATTTTTCTAATATTAAATTTATACATATATCACATTTAGAAAAACAAAAATAAAAAAGCCCCTAATAAAGGGCTTTTTTATTTTTTTGCAATTAAATAACTAAAATACTATAGTTGTGCTGCGATTTCGTCTGAAATTTCCATGTTTGTTGTTACAGACTGGATATCATCATCTTCTTCAACTGCTTCTACTAAAGCTAAAACTTTACGAGCTGTTTCTACATCTGTAACTGGAGCTGGTGTTTTAACAATGTAGCCTAGGTCTGCATCTTCTGCTTTACCAAACTGCTCTGCTAAAGCATCTCTAACAACTGCAAAGTCTGATACTTCAGTGATGATTCTGTATGAATCTTCGTTTACTTCAACATCATCTGCACCTGCTTCAATTGCTGCTTCCATAACTGCATCTTCTTCACCAATTTCTGAAGTATATTCAATTAAACCTTTTTCTTCAAACATCCAAGCAACTGAACCGTTGTTACCTAGGTTACCACCGTTTTTAGTGAAAGCAAATCTTACATTTGCTACAGTTCTTGTTTTGTTATCTGTTAGTGATTTACAAATTAATGCTACGCCTGAAGGACCATGACCTTCATAAACTGCTTCAACATAATCAGCACCGTCAATTTCACCAGTACCACGCTTAATAGCTCTGTCGATTGTATCTTTTGTCATGTTTTCTGCTTTAGCGTTATCTAATGCTAGTCTTAGAAGAGGGTTAGAGTTAGGATCGCCACCACCTTGTTTAGCCGCTACCATAAGTTCACGGATTAATCTTGTGAAAATTTTACCTCTTTTTTTATCTTGAGCTGCTTTTCTGTGCTTAATGTTAGCCCATTTACTGTGACCTGCCATATTCTAATACCTTTATTTAATATGTTAAAATTACTTCGAATAAACTAAATATACAAAAATATTGATGACTTTTCAAGTTTTATGTTATATTAAGCGTATGAAAAAGCAAGATATTATAAAAAATAACACAATTAATAACGAATCTGACTTTAACTTAAAGTTAGAAGATGAAACTTTATACTTAGTTAAAGAGTCTGAAAACTCATCTATTTGTGTTGACTTTACATCTTCAAAAGCTTTAAAAAGAATTAATGAACCAGGCATTTTAAAACAAGATATCTGCAAAGCTATTGGTTTTAATAAATCTAAAGATTTAACAATACTTGATGCAACAGCTGGACTTGGCCGCGATAGCTTAATTTTTGCAAGTATTACAACAAAAAGCGTTACAATGCTTGAACGCAACCCCACATCATTCGCATTGCTTGAAAATGGCCTAGTAAGATTAGTAAAAGCAGATGATAACTCTCAATTACAAGAAATTTCAAAGAAGCTATCATTAAACAATATTGATGCTGCTGAATTTTTAGCTAGCACTACTGATAAGTTTGATGTTATTTATCTAGACCCTATGTTCTCGCAAGAAGGTCAGAAAAAAAGTGCTAAAGTAAAAAAAGAAATGGCATTTTTCCATCAAACAGTCGGCAATGATGAAGATAGTGATAAATTAATAGATTTAGCCCTAAATAAAGCAAATAAACGCGTTGTAGTTAAACGACATATCAAAGCTCCATATTTAAATGATAAAAAACCTAGCCTTGAATTTAAAGGTAAAACCAATAGATTTGATGTTTATATCATAAACTAGAGCTACAATCCTGATCTAAATAAATTGAACCATAAGAAAAAGCCTCATTACGAGGCTTTTTTAATTTTATCATAAAACTACATGCTTTCACGAGCTATAGAATCTAAACTTTGCATAGTTGCTGTAATTTCTTCAATAGCAGTAGATTGCGATGAAATCATATCATTAACAACCATATTACTTTTAACAATTTGTGACGTTACTTCATCAACTACCACAATACCATCTGATATTTGCAGTGAGCCAGATAAGATTTTTTTTAATGAATATTCAATTTCATTTACTGAGCTACTTGTTTGATCTGCCAGCTTTTTAACTTCATTTGCTACAACTGCAAATCCTTTACCTGCATCACCTGCTCTTGCTGCTTCAATTGATGCATTAAGTGATAATAAGTTTGTTTTTGTCGAAATATCCTGAATTAAAATTAAAATATTTTTAATAGAATCAATATCTGTATTAAATGATTGTGCAGCTTTATTTAATAAACTTAATGACTTTTTAGAGTCAGCAATTAAACTCTGGCAACTGTTATTTTCTGATAAAATAGTATTAACTGCAATACTAACATCTGATGTTGCTTGAGTTGATTCTGCAATACCTAGTGTTAACTGACCTTTAATTGCTGTCTGGTGAGCTAATAACTCATCATGTTTCTGGTTAGATAACTCAATATAAACATTAACTGAAATGGCAATATCAATATTACTTAGCTTTAAAAACTGTCTGTAAATATTATCTAAAAATTCATTACTATATTTTTGATATTTAGGAAATAATTTATTTTTACTATTTATTTTGCACTTTTGAATTTCTTCAAATAAAGTTTGTTGAACTTTTGAATAACCACCAATGTACCAATCTGGTGTTAAGTTAATTTTAACATGCGACATGCCAACTCGTTTAACTCGTTGCTCATAGCCTTCATCAAAACCATTTTTAAATAGATACTCCCAGTAAGACTTTTGTGCTGCTTTAATTTCTTCTAAAGTTCTACTAGATTTATTAAGAACCACCACTAAATCGTCAAATTGTACTATATATTCATAAAAACTATCCATTAGAATATCCATAGTACCCGTTTCATCTAAAAATAGTTTTAGATTTTCAAAATTTGTATTAGGCTCTAGCTGATAGAAATTAAGTAAATCCGCAATATTTCTCTTTTTCATAAAAAAACGCCCCTTATCATTTTTTATTTTGTCCCTAGATTATTTTAGGCTATCACTTAATGGTTGCAATTACAAAGATTTATGCATTTAAATACATAAAATCATATTTTTTTTATTTTTTCATATAAAAAACTATATACATAAAAACCATAGGTTGCTATAATTTAATTATAATTTATCAAAAAATTTCCGAGTAATTCAATGGGTTATTCAACTATTCAATCCACTAAACTATTATAAAAAAGACACAAAAAAGCTCAACCATAAAGGTTGAGCTTTCAAGTATATGAACCTTATTATCTTGAGTAGAACTCGATAATTAAGTGTGGGTTCATTTGTACTGGGTAAGGAACTTCGTCAAACTCAGGAAGTCTGTTGAATGTACCTTTAAACTTATCAGCAGTGATGTAGTCAGGGATTTCTCTTGCGCCTTTTTCTACAGCTTCTTTAACCATAGGAATTGCTTGAGATTTTTCTCTAACTTCAATAACGTCACCAATTTTACACATGTAAGAAGCAATGTTAACTACTTTACCGTTTACTAGAACGTGTTTGTGGTTAATTAACTGTCTTGCAGCGAATACTGTTGGTACGAAGTTTAGTCTGTAAACAATAGCGTCTAGACGTGATTCTAAAATCTTGATTAAGTTTTCAGATTTATCGCCTTTTCTTCTTGAAGCTTCTTTGTAAACTGCTACAAATTGCTTTTCTGAAATGTTACCATAGTAACCTTTTAGCTTTTGCTTTTCTCTGAACTGAACACCATAGTCAGTTAGTCTACCTCTTCTAGCACCGTGCATACCTGGAGCTGAAGTTCTAGTGTTTGTAGGGCACTTATCGCTACCCCAAAGGTTTTCACCTAATCTACGAGCGATCTTGTATTTAGGTGTAAGTCTTCTGTTTGCCATTTTAAGTTATTTCCTTATTTATTTCACGAACCATCCTAAGCAGTTAAATAGGTATTATATTTCAAACACTTATCTTCGTGAACGCTATAGCTAAACTATAGTGTACTGCTTGGCTTTTATCAGAATATGTAAGAAATTTACACATTCAACTAAAATTCATTATAATTATTTTTACTTTATAGTCAAGTATTTTCAACGATTTATAATAAAAAAAGAAGTTTGAATAACAAACTTCTTTTTAAACTACTTTCTAATTTCTTGAATTTTATCTGAAACCTCTCTGGCACTATTTGATGCCTGTCCCATTCTTTCTGAAATATCATTTGTTGCACTTCTTTGTTCTGACATTGAAACTACAAGCACTTGAGTAAACTCATTAATAGAATTAATTTTAGTAACAATATTTTCTATTGACTTTACAGAGTTATCACTATTATTCTGTATTTTATTAACTTGCTCTGTAATATCTTTTGTAGCTGAAGATGTTTGTTGCGCTAGCTTTTTAACTTCTTCTGCTACTACAGCAAAACCTCTACCTTCCTCACCAGCTCTTGCTGCTTCAATTGATGCATTAAGTGCTAATAAGTTTGTTTTTTCTGCAATCTCTTGAATTAATTTTACAACTTCTCCAATTTTTTCTGCACTAATATTAAGTTCATGAATAGTTTCTCGACCTTCTGTAGCCTCTTCTTTAGCTAACATTGTCATATTACTTGTTTCATCTACTTTAATACCAATATCTTCTAATGTAGCTGAAAGTTGGGCTGCTGCTGTTGAAATTCCTACAACATTTTCTTCTACAATTGATGAAGCATTTGCAACATCTGATGTAATAGTTTGAATTTTTTCTTTATTTTCTAACTCTAGTCTTTCTTTTTCTGCTTCTGTTGACATTTCTAAAGCTTGTTTTTCAGCTGCGCTTTCTTGAAAAACTTTAACACACTGTGCCATCATACCTATTTCATCTTTTCTTGTCATATCAATTTTAATATCAATATTATCATTAGCTAAGTCTGTCATATTACCTTGTAAGTTTAATAATGCTCTCTTAAAATCAATAAATATAATCATAAAGATAATTAGAACAGCTAAAATAATTAGAGCTAACTCAATAACAATAACTGTAGTAAAGTGTTTTTGTTCTGCATGCATGTTACCAAAATAAACACCTGTACCAATCATCATATCTAAAGGCTTAAAGTACTTAATATAAGCCACTTTAGTTTCTATTAATTTTGTTTTTGGATTCTCAAATTCATACTCTATAACACCTTGGCCTTTTGTTTTAGCTAAGTTAGCAAACTCTTGAATAAAGTATTTGCCTGTGCTGTCTTTTAAGTTATATAGAGACTTACCTTCTAAAGCAGGTTTAGCTGCATGATTTTGCACAATACCTTTTGTATCAATAATAAAAATATAACCCTGACCATCATCAAAAATCATATCATCAATTTCATTATAATATTGCTCAAGCATTATATCTAATGACATTTGGTTATTTTCAACTTGCTTATAAAGTTTTTCAACTCTATTATAAGCTAAAGTAATTACAGTTTCTAACTCTTCGATTTTACCAATTTCAAAAGTTGAGTTCTTTTGATAAATCATATAAAAACTTGAACTTACCATTACACAAAAAATACCTGCAATAAGTAAAATTAATTTTGTACGAATAGTCATAGTTCTTAGTAAATATTTTATAAGTCTGATCACCTTAAACAGTCCTTTATTTTTTTTATTATAAAAATACTAATAGCATAAATATAGTATCAGAGAATTTCTATATAATGCAATAGCTACTTATATATAAAAAAAAATGAGTGGCAGATTTACTACTCATTTTTTTTATGGGTTTATTTATTACTATGATCTAATTTCTTGAATTTTACATGAAACCTGCCTTGCTCCTTCTGAAGCCTGCTCCATTCTTTCTGAAATATCATTTGTTGCACTTCTTTGTTCTGTCATTGACACTACAAGAATTTGAGTAACTTCATTAATTGCATTAATTTGTTTACCAATATTTTTAATAGCTTTTACTGAGTTATCACTATTTGATTGAATCATTCCTACTTGTGAATTAATTTCACTAGTAGCTGTTGAAGTTTGCTGAGCTAGTTTTTTAACTTCTTCTGCTACAACTGCAAAACCCCTTCCTTCTTCACCTGCTCTTGCAGCTTCAATTGATGCATTAAGAGCTAGCAAGTTTGTTTTTTCTGCAATCTCTTGAATTAATTTTACAACTTCTCCAATTTTTTCCGCTCTTGAATTTAACTCGTGAATTGTAGAGTTACCTTTCTCAGCCTCTTCTTGCGCTAGCATTGTCATGTTACTTGTTTCATCTACTTTAGTACCAATATCTTCTAATGTTGATGACAACTCTGCTGCTGCTGTTGAAATTCCTCCAATATGCTCCTCTACAACTGTTGATGCATTAGCTACATCTGTTGTAATTTGATAAATCTTACTTCTATTTTCTTCTTCAAGTCTTAATTTTTCACTTTCTGCTTCTGATTCTAAACGCATTCTTTCAATTGTGTTGGCTTTAAATACTTCTACGCATTTAGCCATCATACCAATTTCATCTTTTCTCTCAGTATCAATTTCAACATCAACATTACCATCTGCTAATATTGTCATATTATTTGTTAGTTTTTTTAATGATTTATTAAAATCTACCATAATTAAAATAAATAAAAATAATACAATTACAAATACTGGAGCAATATGTATAACACTTTGCTGTATAAGATCATTTTCTTTAGCATAAATTTTATCTAAATAAATACCTGATGCAATAATAATATCTAATGGAGCATAATATTTAAAATAAGCTGCTTTATTTGTAACTTCTGTTGAATTTGGTTTTTTGTATGAATACTCAACTAAACCTTCACCTTTAATTTTTGAGATTTCTGTCATCTCTTTAATATAAGCACGTCCCTGGCTATCTTTTTTACCAATTCTATTTGTGCCTTCTAGTTTTTGATTTATAGCATTTTTTAATACTGTACCATTAGAGTTATATAAGAACATATAGCCTAAATCACCATTATATCTCATTGAGCTAATTTCACTGTAGAATAAATTTCTTATATATTCTTCAGATAAATTTCTTATTTTCATTTTTTCATCAAGATCTTTTAACCTAGAATGTGCCGCCTCTACAACTGAAATTGATCTATTGATTTCACCTTGTTTAAAAGTTTTAATTTCATCAATTAATAAAATTGCATTAGATGCCAGCATAGAAGTAAGCATAATAAACAATAGAATTAATAACTTAGCCTTAATTGAAATAAGTCTGAAAATAGTCATAATATACACCTTTTTATTTTTATTTAATCCGCATTTTTTGATTGTAGTTATATTTAATAGATAAAAAATATAACATTTTATATATTACAATATATTCATATAAAATGCAATAGCTTATATGAGTCAATATAATAAAGTAAAGGACCCTAAATAATTAGGGTCCTTTATATTAAATTAAAATCTATGATCTAATTTCTTTAATTTTGTATGAAACTTCTTTAGCACCATCTGCTGCCTGAGCCATTCTCTCTGAAATATCATTTGTTGCAGTTCTTTGTTCTGTCATTGATACTACAAGATGTTGAGTAAACTCATTAATAGAATTAATTTGCTTAGCAATGTTTTCAATTGCAGTTACTGAATCATCACTGTTTGATTGAATCATATTAACTTGTGAGTAAATATCACTTGTTGCTGCTGATGTTTGTAAAGCTAACTTCTTAACTTCTTCGGCTACAACTGCAAAACCTCTTCCTTCTTCACCTGCTCTTGCTGCCTCTATTGATGCGTTAAGTGCTAATAGATTTGTTTTTTCTGCAATTTCTTGAATTAGCTTAACTACTTCTCCAATTTTAACTGCACTTGCATTTAATTCTTGAATTGTAGAGTTTCCTTTTTCTGCTTCTTCTTGAGCTAGCATTGTCATATTGCTTGTTTCATCTACCTTGGCACCAATATCCTCTAATGTTGATGATAACTCTGATGCAGCTGTTGAAATACCTGTAATATGCTCTTCTACAATATTTGAGCTTGATGCAACATCTGTTGTAATTTGGTGAATTTTAGCTCTATTTTCCTCTTCCATTCTTTGTTTATCAGCTTCTTGCTCACTTTCAAGACGGATTCGTTCTATTGTATTTTCTTTAAAGATTTCTACACATTGTGCCATTTCACCAACTTCATCTTTTCTTGTTAAATCAATATCAACAGAAACATTATTATCAGCTAATTCAATCATATCTTTTTTAAGTTTTTTAAGAGCATTGTTAAAGTCAATAAATACTAAAATAAAGAATACTAGTACAAATAAAGCTACAATGCTTAATTCAACCATAATCTGTTGCTTAATTACTGCTTCTTGTTTACTAATATCATCCATGTAAACACCAGTACCAACAATTAAGTCAAATGGAGCAAAGTATTTTACATAAGCCATTTTATCTACAATTTCCATTGAAGGTGGTTTCTTATATGCATAATCAACATAGCCACCGCCTTCGTTTACTGCAACTCTTGTAATTTCACGAGCCATGTATTTACCGTTTGGATCTTGCCAATCCCAGTCATTAGTCCCATTAATAGATGCATCAGGCGGGAAAAGAACATTATCGCCAGCTTTATTCATTAAGAAAATATAACCTGTTCCATTATCATACCACATTGAATTAATTTCACTATAGTATAAGTTTCTTACATATTCTTCAGATAAACCTCTTTCGTTCATTTTCTTATGTAGGTCTTCAAGCCTTGTATAAGCAACATCAACGATTGACTTAATTTTATCTAGCTTACCTTCTTCTAATACTTTAAGATTTCCATTCATATGAGAAACGCTAAGACCAAACATGATGCTAAGCATTAAAATTATTAGAAAAATAAGCTTTGTTCTGATTGTAATAAATTTTAGAAAATTCATTTTCATAACTCCTTATTTATTATTTTTATTATGATTGTATAATTAAAACCTTACCAGAGAACTCAAGTTTTTACAATGATTTTTTTAATGACTATAATCATTTTTTACAATAAAAAAAACAACACCACCAAGGGTGTTGTTTTCTTATATTTTTACTACTATTTTAAACTAATCTCTAATTTCATTAATTCTTACAGAAACTGCCTTAGCACCGTCTGCTGCCTGAGCCATTCTTTCTGAAATATCATTTGTTGCAGTTCTTTGCTCTGTCATTGATACTACAAGGTGTTGAGTAAACTCGTTAATTGAGTTAATTTGTTTACCAATATTTTCAATTGAAGTTACTGAGTTATCACTATTTGCTTGAATCATATTAACTTGTGAGTAAATATCGCTTGTTGCTGCTGATGTTTGAAGAGCTAACTTTTTAACTTCTTCAGCTACAACTGCAAAACCTCTTCCTTCTTCACCTGCTCTTGCTGCCTCAATAGATGCATTAAGCGCTAGTAAGTTTGTTTTTTCTGCAATTTCTTGAATTAACTTAACTACTTCTCCAATTTTAATTGCACTTACATTTAACTCTTGAATTGTTGCATTACCTTTTTCTGCTTCTTCTTGAGCTAGCATTGTCATATTGCTTGTTTCATCTACTTTAGAACCAATATCTTCTAATGTTGATGATAATTCTGATGCAGCTGTTGAAATACCTGAGATATGCTCTTCTACTAAGCTAGAGCTTGAAGCAACATCTGTTGTAATTTCATGAATTTTAGCTTGGCTTTCTGCTTCAATTCTTTGTTTTTCTGCTTCAGCTTCTTGCTCTAAACGCATTCTTTCAATAGTATTGAACTTAAATACATTAACACATTCTGCCATTTCACCGATTTCATCTTTTCTTGTCAGGTCAAGTTCTACTGATGTATCGTTGTTAGCTAAATCAACCATGTTTGTTTTAATGCGTTTTAAAGCATTGTTAAAGTCAATAAAAATTAAGAAGAATAATGCTAAAACAAAAGCAGATAATATTAAAATTTTTAAAATAATTAAATCAGTCATTTCCTTTTTTTGTAAATCAACATCATCCATATAAACACCTGATCCTAAAACTAAATCGAATGGTTCAAAATATTTAATAAATGCCATTTTTCTTGCTGGCTCTGTAATACCTGGCTTAGCATAGTGGTAAAATGTTAAACCTTCGCCTTTTGTTTTCGCAATAGAAACCATATCTCTAACGATATATTTACCTGTTACATCAACATCATCCCATTCACTGATACCTTCAATTGATGGATCTGTTGGCTGTAGCATATTAATACCTTTACTATCATAGGCAAAAACATAACCTTTACCATCATCATACCACATTGAGTGCATTTCACTTTTAAATAAGTTTCTTACATACTCTTCAGATAATCCCCTTGTATCCATTTTTTGCTTAAGATCCACTAATCTTGTATACGCCATATCAACAGCAGATTCTATTTTTTCTATTTTACCATTCTCAAGGTGCTTGAAATTCTCTTGTAATGCAGAAATGCTGAAACCTACAAAAATTACAAGAATTAAAGAAATTAGACAAATCAATTTTGTTCTAATTTTAATATATTTTAAGACATTCACTTTAATAACCTCTTTTTTTTTATTATTATTTATACATTTATAAAATGTAACAGAGAATACATATTATTTCAATAATTTTTTATTTTCTTAAATTAAAATTTAAAATATTTGTTAAAACTTACAACCGCATAGGGTTTTTCTCATTTTTAGAGTCAAAAAAATCAACTTATAGTGTAGACAAAAAAAATAGTACTATTCAAAAAACAATACTATTTTTTTATTTTATTTTCTAAAAATACTATTTGTTAACCAAGCTATGCATAATATCAATAGTTTGAAATACCTGACCTTTTCTAAATATTGCAGAACCCATAACAAATACATCAGCACCTAAACTTGCTAATAATTGAATATTATTTGGATTAACTCCTCCATCAACACTAATAGTAAAGTTTAAGTTATTTTCTTCTCTGTACTTAACAATCTTCTTTAATCTATCAATTGACTCAGTTAAAAACTCTTGTCCATCAAAACCTGCTTGTACAGACATTAACTGAACATGATCAACACAATCAAAATATTCTGCAACATCTTCAATTTTTGTAGTTGGATTAAATGTTATACCTGATTTTTTACCATAAGATCTAATTTTTTGTAATGTAGTTCTTAAATGATCACAAGCCTCATAATGAATTGAGATTTGATCTGCACCAGAATTTGCAATTTGCTCTAATAATCTAGATGGATTTTTTACCATCATATGAACATCAAAGAATAAATCTGACTTTGCCCTAATATTAGATATAACCTTAGCACCAAACGATAAGTTAGGCACAAAGTGTCCGTCCATAACATCTAAATGAAGCCACGCAGCTTTAGATGAATTAATTTGATTCATAAAATCTTCTAAGTTATTAAAATTAGCTGAGATTAGTGATGGTGCAATAATTTTTTCGCTCATATGTAAAATCCTTTTTATTTTAATAAATCATTATATTTATTTGATCTATAAACATATATATATATCAGTATAAATTTTTTATTGACCTATCGCAAGTTCCTATTTTTTTGAATTAGCGCCATAAAGAAGCCGTCAATATTTTCAGTTGGGAAAGTCCTTAAGAAACCTTCTTTTGTAATTTTACCAAACTCGTGGTAAACATCTTCAATATTGATAATTGTTGCCTTGTCGTTGTTTTTTAGAAATTCATTTACTTGGTGTTCACCTTCATCTTTTAATAATGAACATGTTGAATACATCATAACACCACCCGGCTTTAATAAATTAAATGCCTTTGGTAAAATTTGTTTTTGTAATTCTACTACTGATTTAACCTCTTCTGGTGTTCTTAGGTGTAAAACATCAATGTGCTTTCTGCTAATACCTAAGCCAGAGCATGGTGCATCTAGTAAAATATAATCAAAAGATTGTTCTTTAAAGTCTGGTTTTGTTGCATCATTTAATACAATGTTAAGCCTAGCTTGATCATCTGGACATGCATTTTGTAAGTTTGACTCTAAAGTTTTTAATCTATTAGCGTTATTATCACAAGCTGTAATATTGGCATATGGTAGCATATCAACTAACTGAATAGTTTTACCTCCTGGTGCTGCACACATATCTAATACATCAAGTTTATCTTCTAACTTGCCGTCTTGTTCAATTTTTGCTGCTAATGTGTAACCTACTAGTTGAGACGCAATATCTTGAACATATACGCTAAACTCTTCTAGCTTTGGAATTGTATTTACATCTACACCTTGCTTAAGCTCCCATGCACCTGTTAAAGGTTTTACCATAAATGCATTCTTTTTAAGGAATTCTTGTGCAGGGCGTGCTCTTAAACGAACATACACCTTACCTTGTTTTAGCATTGCAGATTTAATAGATGCTGCTTTTTGTGGGTAGTCTCTTGTTAGTACTTCATCTAACCATGCAGGAACTTGATACATCAATTCGTCGTTTTCTTCTAAAAAGTCAAATGCTTTTTCTTGAGCTGTTCTTAATACTGCATTAATTACTTTAAATGATGACTTTGCTCTAATCTTAGCAAGCTCTACAGTTGTATGAATACATGCAAACTCTTCTACAGAATCCATAAAGAATAACTGAGCTAAACCAATTCTTAAAATTTGTCTTTCAATACTGTTTGGTTTAAATGGCTTATCCATGTACTGGCAAATAACAGCATCAATTGCTGCAGTGTGTCTTAATACAAAGTTAAGTAATGCAAAGCTAAACTTTTTATCTTGTGCTGATAAGTCTTTACTTTTTGCATCAAAGCTTGTATCTAAAGCTTGTTTTTGTTTAAAAATGTCTAGTAGTACATCTAGAGCTACTAATCTTGCCTGTAAAATTTGTTTGTTTGTTTTAGAATTCATCTTCAATATCTACTTTAAATATATCGTTATTAATTGTTGCGTTTGAGTCGTGGCCAAATAAGCTTACCACTACCATTTGATCTAATTGGTTTTGTGAGATAATTTTCATTAAGCTTAAATTAGCTCCACCAGTTTTTCTAAATATTAGCGTTACAGGAACTTCATTATCATCTACTGTAGCTACTAAGTCTAAGTTTACTCTTCTATTTGTTTGAGTTAAGTTTTGTAGTTTTAAATATTTTGTATTAAAGCTTACATCTTCTTTACTTAAAATCGAGAATAATATACCAGTATTTGGAACTTGTGTTACCTGATCAGTCTCTTCATCTACAAAATAAACTAAACCACCATTTGAAACAATTTTAACCGGAGTTGGTACTTTATACTTCCATAAAAACTTACCTGGCTTTTTAATGTATAATTTACCTTTAGAAAATTCTTCGCCTGGTACTATTTGCTCAAAGTCTGCAGAAAAGCTTTTCAAGCTACTCATATAGTCTTCAACTTCTTTTAATGTAAACTGTTTATCTGATATTGCTTGAGCATTTACACTAAGCATAATAGCAAATAATGACAATACTAATTTTTTCATTAAATACCTTCATATTTTTTAATTAACTGATTTGCAAAAAAGTATACCTTTTTTACCTAAAAATGGCAACTTATTATTTATAATCTTGAAACAAAGTAAAGAAAGTGGCATACTAAGTATACATTTTCTTAATATTTAAGGCTTAATATGAGCAACCCTATAAACTTAGACTCTGTCGCACTGCAAGGCTGTGCACTAAATCGCTTTCATGCTTTAGTAAATGAAGTTGAAAAGCTTGAAAAAGAAATTAACCAAAATATTCAAATTAATTCATTCATCCTTGATTCTGGCGAATTATTAATTGAAGCTGAGTATAAAGGATTTTCAAAAAAAATCACCATTCCTAAAGACTTTTGGTATAACTGCAGTTCTTAATAAACTAGTGATTTAAACTAAAAGGTAGATGAAGTGTCCTTTCTTTTAATTTAAAACTCTAACGACATTTTAAAGGCTGACTATTCGGCCTTTTCTTTATAACACAAACCACCAGTATTACTTGATAGTAAGTAAAGCAGTTACTATAATTACTTTACATTTATTACTTAATAAGGAAGTTTTATGAAATATGCGTCAATTTTTGGAGAAATTCTGCTGATCATTCGACCAGCAAACAAACTAGAAATTACAGAACTAGCTGAGGGATGTGCTATTGCTGTGATTGACGAAGAAAACAACATTACAGTAAAACCCGAGTTATCAGATTTAACCGAGCAAGCTGCACAAGTTTGCCAGAGTGCATTATCTGATATTTCTAAAGGATTTGCAATTTATGAAAGTTTATCCACTCGTAACGGCTTATACGAACTTACAATTCCAGAAGCTCGCTGGCACAGAACTGTGTTACACCAAGGCTTATTTACAGATGATAAAGAAACAATGATTCATCTATTTAAAGCTGGAGCTCGCTGCGAAAACATGGTTCGACTAGAACAAACTTTAGAAGAAGGTGAACTTTTTATTGAAAACCCTTACTCTGAAGAAGCCGAAAAGTACGCGGAGAATTTACTAGAAAACCACTTTGGTGCGCCAGAAGGTAATTTAGAAAAAGCCGGGCAACAGTGTTTTATCTCTCTTAGTACGAAAACAAAATTTGAAGGACGACCAAGCCGAATTTTTGTTGAATCAATTCTTAATATGAAGCATCGCCTACTAGCTGGCGAACCTGCTTAAGCAACGACTAAAACAAAAAAGCCTGCAAACATGCAGGCTTTTTTATTATTTAAATATATTGTTTATAGTTCCCAGTCTGGAACTTCATCTTCATCTTCTTCAATGTAGATGTCTTCACGAGATAGCTCTTTTTCTTTAGCATCTTTTTCTTCTTGAGCTAATGCTGCTCTTTCTGCTTTTTTAACTCTTTCTGCATCAACAATTTCAGCTAAGTCGTTTAATACGCCGTCTAAGTTCTTTTTAGTTACTGAAGAAATAACATGTACTTTAACGCCTGTTTCTTCTTCAATGTAAGCTTTTTTCTCTGCTAAGTCTTCTTCATCAACAGCATCAATTTTTGTTAATGCTACTACTTCATTTTTATCAGCTAAGCCTTCATCATATCTAACTAACTCATCTCTTAATGTGTAATATGCATCTACAATTTCTTCTTTTGAAGTTGTTGCATCAATAAGGTGTAGTAATACTGCACATCTTGACATGTGTTTTAAAAATCTATGACCTAAACCATGGCCTTCAGCTGCACCTTCAATTAAACCAGGTAAATCAGCTAATACCATATCTGTTGAGTGAACTCTAACCATACCTAAGTGTGGCTGTAAAGTTGTGAATGGATAATCAGCAATTTTTGGTTTAGCATTTGAAACAGATGAAATAAATGTAGACTTACCTGCGTTTGGATAACCTAAGAAACCAACATCAGCAATAAGTTTAAGTTTTAACCATACCCATTTTTCTTCACCAGGGAAACCATCACCTGAGAATCTTGGCGCTTGGTGAGTTGAGCTCTTAAAGTGAGCATTACCTCTACCACCCTCACCACCTTTTAAAGCAGTGTAAGTTTGGCCGTCTTCTAGCATATCGCATAGAATCTCATCAGTCTCGTCGTCAATAACCTGTGTACCTACTGGTACTTTTAAAATAATATCATCTGAAGATTTACCACTACGAAGCCTACCCATACCATGACCACCACGAGTTGCCTTAAAATGTTGAACATATCTGTAATCAATAAGAGTATTCATAGATTCTGATGCTACAAATATAACTGAACCACCCCTTTGTCCATCGCCACCATCTGGACCACCTCTAGGGATGTATTTTTCTCTTCTGAATGATACCGCACCTGCGCCACCATCACCTGATTTAATAAAAATTTTTGCTTCGTCTAAAAATTTCACTTTTCTTTTCTCTATTTATATACTAAACTGTTTAGTATGTCTGTTAAAACTTCGTAGTTAATTTATACATTAAATACAGTATTTTTGCAAGAATTTTAATTTTATGGTTGCTTTTTAAGGCCAATAATAATAAATTATATAATTATGAAAAACATTAGTAAATTAGAAACATTAAACAATTATTTATATACACGAAAGCACTTTTCGTGTAATCAAATTGTCGGCTACGCATCTAACTATTTCTCAAAACTTTATTACAATACTCCAATTTATGACTTTATCGAGTATGATGATTATGTTCCGAGTAACTTAAATATTACTCCTAAAAACTGCTTAGCTGGTGATGCTTTAATTGGTAAACAAATTGCTAATGGAACAATTACATTATGTGGCCAAACATTAGATATTGGCAATAACATTAACTGGAGAAGCCCTTTAGTTGACGTTAACTTTTTAAAGAAATTACACGAATTTGGTTATTTAAACGATTTAGAAGCAGTAAGCCGTAACCAAGGTCGTCCAACAGCAATTAGAATGATTAGATCATGGATGGATGAAGAAGCATTTGTTGATTCTAACTTTTGGCACTCTACAGTTTTAAGCAAAAGGCTTGTTAACTTAATTACACATGCTAACTGGTTATTTAAAGAGTGTGACTCTAGCTTTAAAAAAGATTTAATGGCTGTTATTTTAAAACAATCTAAGCATTTATCAAAAACTATTCCTTGGCACAAATCAGGTTATGATGTAATCACAAGTATTAAAGGTATTATTTATGCTGGTTTAGCATTACCTCAAAACCAAAGTGCATTTTTAGAAGGATTAGATGTTTTAAAAGAAGAGCTAAATAAACAAATTTTAGAAGACTCTACTCATATTCAAAAAAATCCAAGTTTACAATTTAACTTACTTAAAGATTTGGTGGAAATTCAGGCAACAATGCAAATTGCTAACCAGCAAGTACCTGCTATTATTAGCCAAACTATTTCATCAATGGCTGAAAGTTTAGCATTCTTTAGACACTCTGATGGTTCGTTAGCAATGTTCAACTCATCATTTATTGGTGATAGCGATAAAATTAGTGAACTATTAAAACTTTGTAACCAAAGTTTTCAAACAGACTTTTTACCAAGAGCTGGCTTTAGAAAACTATCAAGAAGTGATACAAGCTTAATTATTGACTGTGGTGAATTTACTGTTGCAAATATTTTAAACTCATCAACTGCTAGCACATTAGGTTTTGAACTATCGTATAAAGGTTCAAGAATTTTTGTAAACAGTGGTACATTTAAAGATGCTAAAAATGATTATAGAAGAACATGTAACTTTAACGCTGTTGAAGTTGATGGATACTCTAGTTCATCAATGCTAAAAGGTGGTTTAACTGGTAAACATGTTGAAAAAGTTGAAAGTTTCTTCCAAGAAGAAAAAACTTTAGGTATTGGCTTTGAGGGTTCATTCTACGGATTTAAAAATAACAAAGTAAAACATACTAGAAGAGTATTTTTAGCTGAAAATGGCGATGAAATTAGAGGTGAAGATGCAATTATTAATGCAGAAAATGATGTTAAGTCATTCTTCCATATTAACCCAAGATATGATGTAAGAATTTTAGACTCTTACAATGCTGAAATTTTATTAGATGATAAAAAAGTTGCTGAACTAAAAACTGCAGGAGGCATTTTAAGAAAGCAACAAACTACTATATGTGAAAAACTAGGTGAATTAAGGAAAAAGAACACTTTAGTTTTATCATGTAAAGTTAACAAAAAGGAAACTGTGTTAAGATGGGCAATAAGTTTTGTGGATTAAAAAATAAAGTTAAAAACTTTATTGAAAAAAAAGGTTTAGATGTAAAAGCTAAAAAAGCTGTAGAATCTACTATTGCACAAGGTAAAAAAATTAAAGAAAACGGTTTTACATTAAAACAAACTGTTATTATTTCATCTATTTTAGTGCTTTGTTTAGTTATTGTTTTATGGCCTACTAGCAGGGTAGAATCTCCTTTACAAGCAGTTAGCAAGCTAGAGCAAGCAGTTTTACAAGGCAATAAAGATGAAGTAGTTAAGTTTATGCAAGTTAGAACTATTGCTAAGCAAGTATCTACATCTATTTTAAAGCAAATGAACAACCAAAAAGTAACAGCTGATTTATTAAGCTACATGCATGCAGAGCTTGAAAATAAAGCAATTAACGACTTTTACAGAATTGTTGAAAACAAAGGTAGCTTTTATAAAAACCTTGAAAGACCTGATGCTATTATTAGTAAAACTCTAAACTTTTTAGTAGATAAATCAGGTGAAGTTTTATCAAGAAAAGTTATCTCTCAGGATGAAACAACAGCTCTTATTCGTTTAACAGTATTTAGACCAGACTTAGATGTTGAAATTCCGGTTGATTTAGAATTTAACTATAAAGAGCCTAACTGGATATTAGCAAAAATTGCTAACCTAGATGCCCTACTGGCTCAACTAGAAGAAGTTGAACAAACTAGAATTAACAAACTAAACGCACAAATTAGAGAAAACTTTAATAATGTGTTAGTATTAAAAGAATTCCAAAAGTCTCAACTAAATGTTAAAGAAAACTCATTCTTAATGCGTCTATCTTTAGAAAATATCTCTAAAGAAAACATTAAAGAAGTTGAAGGTACTTTAAAATTAATTTACTTAAACCAATTAATTGGTACAGTTGATATTAAAATTCCAGAAACTATTTATGCTCAAAACTTTTATGAAAAAGCTTGGAGTATTAAGTTAAATGACTATAAATCTTTACAGCGTTTAGCGCAGGCTAAATCTGAAAATATTAGAGCAGTTTTAGACATTGAAAAAATAGTTTTTGAAAAAGGCAATGTTATTAAGCTATTAAAATAAAACTTAAATTTTTAATCTAAGCAAAATAAAAAAAAGAGGATTAATCATGAAAATTTGGGTGGTAACACAATACTTTAAACCAGAGTACGGGTCTGTACAGTCTCGTATTTTCGGATTTGCTAAAATCTGGCAAAAAGATGGACATGATGTAACAATTTTTACAGCAACTCCACACCACAGACCACAAAATAATGTAAAAAGCTCTGCATACAGAAAAGCTCCTACTATTTTTAAAGAAAAATACGAAGGCTTAGATGTATACAGACATAAAACAAGACAAATCCAAAACAGAAAATTTGGCTCTAAGTTTAGAAGCCAATACTCTTTTGCATGGAAAATGTTTTTACACTACTTTAAAGCAGAACATCAAACAAACAGACCTGATGTAGTTATTGCTACTTCTCCGTCATTACCATGCTGCTTAAGTGCATACTTTGTTGCAAGAAAGCTTGGTGCTAAGTTTGTATTTGAAGTAAGAAACTTAATGCCTGACACTCACATTTCATCAAGAACTATTAAGCGTGATGGATTATATGCAAAACTATTAACTTATATTTCAAACTATCTATATAAAAATGCTGATGCTGTTACAGTATTAAGCGTAAGTATGGCTAAGGCATTATTCTACAGAGGCGTACCTAAAGATAAAATCTTTTTAGTTCATGATGGTATCCCTGATGACTTTTTAGATAATGCAGATAGAACTAAACACTCATTAAAAGCTACATCTATTAGAAACAGCCTGCAAATCCACCCTATGACAAAAATTGTTATGTTTTTAGGTGTGCATTCATCAAAGCAAGGTTTAGGTCAAATTTTAGAATCTGCTAAAATGTTATTAAGCAGAAACGATGTTATCTTTTTAATGGTTGGCGATGGTGAAGATAAACCAAGGCTAATGAATATGGCTAAAGGTATGCCAAATATTAAGTTTTTACCTTCAGTAGAAGATGATGAAGTATTTGGTTATTATGCATGTGCTGATATTTTATTAGTACCACACCGTGATGCTACAGATATTAGCTTACACATCCCTATTAAAGTATTTGAAATTTTAGCTACTAGAACTCCATCTATTGCTTGTGTAAGTGGTGAAGCCAAGTCATTATTAGAAACTGCTGAAGCTGCTACAGTTGTTGAGCCAGAAAAACCTCAAGAGCTTGCTTCTGCAATTGTTAAAACATTTGAAAACTATGAAACTGCAAAACTTAAAGCGCATAAAGGCCCTGAGTTTGTAGCTTCTAAATTTAGACAAAGTACTTTAGCAAGACAATACATTGCTATTGCTAACAAGCTAACAAAATCTTAAGACGAAAGGTTAATTAACTATGGGAATTTTTATTGCTATTCCGTTTATTCTAAGTTCATTTTTTGTAGGACTAGTTGCTAAAAAATCTCCTAAGCCTGAATCTTTAAATAGATATTTATTTGTTTCATTATCATTAGCAGTTTGTGTAATATCTTTAGTTACATCTTCATTTACTTTAATGCAGGCTAGCTTTATTTTTGCACTTGCTGCTTTTTACTTTGCTACAATGTTTGAAAATAAGTATGTTAAGTACTTATTAGATTCATTAGCTATTTTAATTGCTACTGCATATGCTTATATTGCAGGCGTTGATATTACTTATTTAATAATAGTTTTAGCTTTATTAAACTTTGTGCATATTTTTGCTAAACAAAACTTAACAAGCATTTCTGTTGTTTCTATACAGTTTGCTCCTATTGCATTAGTTGGACTATACTTAGCACAAGAAAATGTTTTATTTGCTTTAACAATGATGACATTTTTAGGATCTATAAGGTTTTTCATCGAAGCTAAAACAAAACAAACAACAATGATGTTTGTTAATAGCTATATTTTAATTTTATTCTTTTTACT
>PTJW01000010.1 GCA_002937495.1 Pseudomonadota bacterium
AGCCCAACCATAACCTTTTCTATCGCCAATACCTTCAACTGAAGAACTACCTAAACAAACAATTTTCATAATTTAATCCTTTTATAAAATTTTTTAATATTTGTATGACATAAATAATAATGCAGGTCTTTTTTCTGAAGATGCTGATGTATGAACTCTTAACTTACCACTATCTTCACCCACTACACCATCAACCTTAATATCTAATGCATTAATAATAGCATCATCACCTACACCTCTTAAAATAACATAAACATAACACATATTACCTTTAGAACATGACGCATCACTCCAATCACTTAGTGATCCAAAATCATCTGCAGCAGTTTGCCTTAAATAAATATAATTATATGCTGGGTGGTCTAATATTACATCAGAAGAACCCGCATTTTGTAAAGAGTATGTAGTGTAAGGGCCTTTCCACCCAGACTTTGCTGACGTAAGTAGCTCTTCAGCATCTAAATCATGAGTACTACCGCCCCCTGATACAGGTAAATATTCTCCAGTATCTAACAGATATGATTCGTAAGATTTTGCCAGCTCATTCATTTCAGTTAAAATAGCTGTAACTCTAGATTCTTGAATAGCACTATACAATGCTGCACCACTTATTACACTTAATGCTCCAAAGATAGCCAAAGCTATTCTTGCATCAAGCCCAAACATTGCTCCCTTTTTAAACATACCAATTTAAACCTTTTTATTGTTATTCTTCCTCTATTTTAGTATACAAAAAAAACAGAGGCTTTTAAACCTCTGTTTTTATTTTAATAATACTTAGTATTGCACAAATACTACTTTTTGCTTGATAATAATGCAGCAAATGGGTTATTTTCTGCACCCTTATCTTTATAAACATCTTTTACAGTATTTGTTTTAACTTTAGCTTTATTCATATCAATTCTCTTCTTAGCTTTAGGCTTAGCTTTTTTAACAGCTGGCTTTTTCTTAGCTAGGTGAGTTTTATTGATCTCATCAATTTTATCTTTGTTTAGTTTGCATACTGATAATGCAGTTTCTAAAACTGATGTATTGAATAATTCAGCAAAGTTTTTAGTTAAAACATCTTTTACTGCTAATTTTTCTTCAATGTTTTCAAGAGTCGTTTCTTCTAGTGACTTGATGTAACCAAAGATCTCTTTGTTTGAATCTCTTAGCTTATCTAATAGAACTTTACCAGCTTCATCTTGTTCATAAAATGTTTGGTATGCGTAGTAGTTCTTTAAGATAGTGTAATTAAACTTAACTTCTTTTGCTAGTTTTAAGCTAAAGTAGTTAACTAGTTTCTTTTTGTGATATTCATAAAGCTGCTCTGCTGAGTTTTCTAGAATAAAATCTAAAGCATCTTCTTTAGACTCTTCAGCAAACTTAACTGAGTTAACTTTTTTGATTAAGTTAGAAACCAAATCTAGTTTAATTTTAATTTCTGTTGTATTTTCAACTTCGTTTCTATCGATTTTGTTGTTCATTGCTTTAACAAAACGAGATAAAGCTCTTTGAGCTGTTTCGTATTTTTCTGCAACGAAATTGAATTCTCTAAAACCAAATGAAATTGCTACTTCATTTACTTTAGTTTGGATTTGTGTAAACTTTTCCATATTTCTTATATGTTCCTTATTAATAAAAAGAGACTAATTTAAAGATTAGTAAAACCCCTATTTTAGTCTCTTTTTGTATATTAGTTTGATTTATTACTCTGCAGTAGCCTCTTCAGTTTTTTCTGCTTTAGCTTCTACTGGCTCATCAACTAGTGCGATGATTGCCATTGGAGCTGCGTCACCTAATCTGAAACCAGCTTTGATTACTCTTGTGTAACCGCCGTTTCTTTCAGCCATTTTTGGTGCGATTTCGTCAAACAGTTTAGCAACAACATCTTTCTTGCTGATTGTTTTTAGAACTTCTCTTCTTGAGTGAAGATCGCCCTTTTTAGCTTTAGTGATTAGTTTTTCAGCAACAGATCTTAGGTCTTTTGCTTTTGGTAATGTAGTTTTGATCACGCCGTGCTCAAATAAGCTTTGTGCTAGGTTAGCTAGCATAGCTTGTCTGTGGCTTGACTTTCTATTAAATTTTCTTTTAGAAACACCATGTCTCATAATTATATTTCTCCGTATCTATCAGTTGTAGAATTAAAATTCAGTTTTTTCAAACTTCTTAGCTAACTCTTCAATGTTCTCAGGTGGCCAGTTATCAATTTCCATGCCGAATCTTAAGCCTAATGACTCAAGTACACCATTGATCTCGTTAAGAGATTTTCTACCGAAGTTAGGTGTTTTAAGCATGTCATGAATGCTCTTCTGAACAAGGTCACCAATATAAACAATGTTATCATTCTTCAGGCAGTTTGCTGAACGAACAGAAAGTTCAAGCTCATCAACTCTCTTAAGTAGAGCTGGGTTGATGTTTAACTCTTCTTCTTGCTCTTCTGCTTCTTCTGCTAAGTCTTCAAAGTTAATGAATACAGATAGTTGATCTTGAAGAATCTTTGCAGCGAATGCAATTGCATCTTCAGGAGTAACAACACCGTTTGTTTCAACTTCTAGAGATAACTTATCATAGTCAAGTACTTGACCAACCCTAGCGTCTTCAACAGCATAAGAAACTCTTGTTACTGGTGAGAAGATAGAGTCAATAGCAATAGTACCAACTGGTAGATCTTCTTTGTTTTGGTTTTCTGCCGGTACATAACCTTTACCAACATTAACTGTTAGTTCCATTACGAAGTGACCGCCTTCTGAAACAGTTGCGATTACGTGCTCTGGGTTAACAACTTCAATGTCGTGTGTTGCTTGGATATCAGCAGCTGTTACAACAGCTGGACCTTTAACATCAACAGTTACAACTTTAGGGCCTTCTGCGTGAAGTACTAAAGGTAATGTTTTTAGGTTTAAAATGATATCGCAAACATCTTCTTTTACACCATCAATAGATGAGAACTCATGTTCTACACCTTCAATTTTAATATGTGTAATAGCTGTACCTTGCAGACTTGAAAGAAGTACTCTTCTTAGTGCGTTACCAAGAGTAAAACCAAAGCCTCTTTCTAATGGTTCAATTGAAAAATTCGCAGATTTTCCTTTTACTTTACCTTCTTTCATTGTAATTTCAGAAGGTTTGATTAGTTCTTTCCAGTTTGCTTGAATTTGCATTGGACTATTCCTTAACTTAAATTGTTAATATTGTAAACCTAAATACTAAACTCTACGACGCTTCGGTGGTCTAGTACCATTGTGAGGGATTGTTGTTACATCTTTAATTGATGTAATTGTAAATCCGATTGCTTGAAGAGCTCTAACTGCTGACTCTTTACCGCCACCAGCACCTTTAACTTCAACTTCAAGAATTTTCATTCCGTGATCTTGAGCTTTTCTACCTGCATCTTCAGCAGCTACCTGTGCAGCATAAGGTGTTGACTTACGTGAACCCTTAAAACCTTGTGAGCCTGATGATGACCATGAAATTGCATTACCTTGAGCATCTGCAATTGTGATAATAGTGTTGTTAAATGTTGATTTAACGTGAGCAACACCATTAGTAATATTCTTACGATCTTTTTTCTTTAATCTAGCTTCAGCTTTTGCCATAACTTAAATCCTTCCCTATTTTTTCTTAACAGCGCCTTGACGAGGACCCTTACGAGTTCTAGCGTTTGTTTTTGAGCTTTGACCTCTTACAGGTAGTCTTCTTCTGTGTCTTAGACCTCTGTAACAACCTAAGTCCATTAATCTCTTAATGTTTAATGATACTTCTCTTCTTAGGTCACCTTCTACAGCATAATCAGCTTCAATAACTTTTCTGATAGCTGTTACTTGATCTTCTGTTAAAGCATGTACTCTAGTTGTAGATTCAACTTTAGCTGATTCTAAGATATCCATTGATAGTTTTCTACCAATACCATAAATGTATGTTAAAGCAATCCATACTTGCTTATCTGTAGGGATGTTTACCCCAGCAATACGAGCCACTTGTTTATCTCCTCATTTAATTTATATTTAATTTTCAAAATAAATCTGCAATAAACTTATTAAAATATGTCAGGATTAACCTTGACGTTGCTTGTGTCTTTTCTCTTTTGAGCAAATAACACGTACTACGCCTTTTCTTTTAATAACTTTACAACCACCGCAGATTTTTTTAACAGATGCACGAACTTTCATTCTAATACTCCTATTTTTTATGTCTAAATGTTATACGACCTTGATTAAGATCATACGGTGTCATTTCTAATGTTACTGCGTCGCCAACTAAAATTCTGATAGAGTTTTTTCTAATTTTTCCAGAAATATGAGCTAGCACCTCATGGTCATTTTCTAATTTAACCTTGAATTTATCCCCAGGTAGAGAGTCTACCACAATACCTTCAAGTTCAATTAAATCTTGTTTAGCCACTATTACTTTCCTTTATTTTACTTCTGTTCAATTATTGACATGATCTGTTGTTTAACTTGATCTACAGTTTGGTCACCAGCTACTTTATTAAGTAGGCCTTGTTCATCATAATACTCTAAAATTGGTTTTACAGTATTATCATAAATGCCAAGTCTGTGTCTTACAACATCTGCTTTGTCATCGTCTCTTTGCATCAGTTCTTCACCTGATACGTCGCATTTTCCAGCAACCTTAGGCGGGTTATGTTCTAAATGATATACACAACCTGACTTAGGTGCTACCCTTCTACCTGCTTGTCTTGCTACGATAATTTCCGCATCAAGCTCTAAGCAAATAACTTTGTCTACAATAAGATTGTTATCCTTTAACATTTTGTCAAGGGCTTGTGCCTGATTTATTGTTCGTGGGAATCCATCTAAAATAAATCCGTTTGCACAATCTTGTTGGCTTATTCTTTCTTTAATAATACCAACTACAACCTCATCGGGTACCAAATTACCATTTTTCATTAGTTCTTCGGCTACCTTTCCAACTTCCGATCCTGCTGCTATAGCTGCTCTTAGCATATCACCAGTTGAAAGTTTTGGAATTCGTAAGTTCTCCTGCAATATTTGTGCCTGTGTACCTTTACCAGCACCAGGAGGGCCCATAAATACTATAATCATAGTTTTATCTTTGTACCTTTCTTCTAGGACCTTTTCTTAATGAGTGTCTACTCATTAATTCTGACTGAATTTGTTCTTTAATGTATCTTTTAACGTCATCAAACATACCGATTACAACACCAACCATAATTAAGATACTTGTACCGCTAAACTGTAGCGCAAGTGTTGACTGGAAGCCAATGATTTCTGGTAGTACGCAAACTAATACTAAGTAAGCCGCACCAATAAATGTTAATCTTGTTAGTAGGTAATCAAAATACATTTGTGTAGGTTTACCTGGACGAATACCAGGAATAAAGTTACCACTTTTTCTTAAATTCTCTGCTTGCTCTTTAGTATCAAACATCACTGAAGCAAATAAGTAAGAGAATATAACAATTGTTAAAGCAAATAGTGCAACATACATAAAGCTGCCTCTTGCTAACATTGTTGAAAGTGTAACTGCAAGTTCTGCTTCTGGGAACATTGCCAGACCAGCTGTAGCACCCATAAATACTGAAGATGCAAAAATTACTGGCATAACACCCGGTGTATTAACTTTAAATGGAAGGTAAGCATCGTTTGAAAAATCAATATTACCTTGCTTAGCCTGAGAGATTGCTCTTGGGTTTTTCAGAATTAATCTTCTTTCTGAGCTTTCAACAAAGCAAACAAAACCTAACATAACCAACACCCAAGCAATAACACCTAGAATAGCAAAACCTGAAATTGTACCTGCTTGGTTCATTTCAATAGTTTGTAAAATTGAAGCTGGCATTTCTGCAATAATACCTGCAAAAATCAGCACTGACATACCTTGATATAAACCTTTTGCTGTAATTCTTTCGCCTAACCATACTAAGAACATTGTTGAAGCACAAATTGTTAAAGCAGTGTGTAATGGGAAGAACATTGTTTGATCTGCTACCAGACCAACAACATCACCTGCAACATTAACTTGCTGACCTTGTACGCTTAATGCTAAACCATAACCTTGAACAAATGATAAAACAACAGCTAAATACTTAGTGTACTGGTTAACTTTTGCCTGACCTTTTGAACCTTCTTGGTAAAGTTCTTTAATATATGGAACTGCAATTTTCAGAACCATCATTAAGATAGATGCTGAAATATAAGGAAAAACGCTTAATGCGAACATTGACATTCTTGATAAAGCACCACCAGTAAATGTATTAAACATACCTAATAGGCCACTGCTTAAAGATTCTTTATAGTATTCTAAAGCTACACCATCAACACCCGGAAGTGGAACATGTGTACCGATACGATAAACAATTAAAGCACCAAGTAAGAACAGAATTCTTGATTTAAGTTCTTTACTTCTTGAAAATGCTGAAACCAGCATTGTAGACATCGCTTGTCTTTGATCCATATTTAAACTATTCCTTATAATAAAATTACATAAATACTAGCTGAGTATAACAGAAAAAATAAATTTTTCAACTATTTTCTTGAAAAAACAGACTCAAAATCAGTTATAAAACAATATTTTTATATTTTCAACTAAAATTTAACTTATTTTTGATTTTTCAGAACTTATTTAGACAAAAATATCACGATTCAGATAAATAAAAATGAGCTAGCGCAAAAAAACACTAGCTCAATATAAAAAACAACAACATATTTAACTAAGCCACAACCTCTTCTGATTGAAAAAGAGAGACCGATGTCAAATGTCCACCGTTAAACGATTTACAATATTTTAGGGTGTAGCCGTCTTGCTGATAGCTAGCACAAATAATATAATGAGCCAAACTAACATTAAATAGATCTTCAGCCGATAAGTCGACAATTTTTGCCTTTTTTTCAAACAGTGGCATTGCACCAACAGAAAGATCTTCAACCTTTATATCTTTTAATTCATCAAGAGACCACTTTAAGCTATCTTCTAATAAATCTGACAGAGAAAGACTATCTTCATCTTTTAACAAATAGAATGAACCCTGAAGAGACTTCTCTTCAATATATGCACCGCCACGCATTACATCTTCAACTAAAAAAGCATTAACAGCTTTAGGTTTTGCAACTTCTTGAAATCGATCCCACAACTCACAAGAAACATTTTTAAAAGTTAAATTTACCATTCTTTCCTCCTTAAATGAAATAAATGGCTTTAAGAGTCTATTTTAGAATAATACTTTGCTTGTGTTTTTTCAAGTTTAGTTTAACTTTTTGACCAACAGGTAAAACTAAATGCTTATTTAAATGACCAAACTTCGCACCAACTGCAATCGGAATATTTAAGCCAGATGTAACATTTTCAAGCATTTGATTAAAAGTATAATCAAATATATCATTTTCTTTGTAATGATTCTCTCCAACAACAATGGCATTAACTTTTTTTAATTTACCCGACATTTTTAATTGCTGTAAAAATCTATCTATAGAGTACTTCCACTCGCCAACCTCTTCAAACATTAAAATAGAATCTGTATAATCATAATCATATTCTGTACCTGTTAGATAAGATAACATTGCCAAGTTACCTGCTATAAGCTTACCTTCTGCAATACCTTCAGATAAAACATCTGTTGCATTTAGTAAAATTTCACCATCACCATCTATTAATACTTTTTTAATTTGCTCTACTGCGAAGTCAAAATCATTATTAAAATGCATGGACATTGGACCACTATATGTAACAAGACCTGCTTTTTTATAAATTGCTGCCTGAAGAGCTGTAACATCAGACATGCCCATTAATATTTTTGGATTATCTTTAATAATACTATAATCTATATCATCTAAATAACGCATAGTACCATAACCACCCCTAACACAAAAAATAGCCAATATTGATTTATCTTGAAACATTTCATGTAAGGCTAACACCTTATCCTCATCACTAACAGCTAAGTATGAACCACCTGAATAACATTGTGGATGAATATAATAATCTAGACCTAAAGCATTACAGGCTTTAATCATCAAATCTAATTGACCATCTTTTAATTTACCAGATGGCGCAAAAAAAGCGACCCTATCACCCTTTTTTAATTTATTTGGAATAATATTTTTCATAAATGAGATAAAACCCTATATTTTGTTATGTTAAAAATGCAACATACATTAATATTATATTCATATGTTTTTAATCTTTAAACTTGCACTTGATATATATATACTTTATTATATAAAAGATTAATCAGATTATCAATAAAAAAGAAGGCCTAAAATTTTGAAATTTTTAAGTTACGTAACAGCTATTTTACTAACTGCAAACTTTGCAGTTGCACAGTCTATTTCAGATAAAGAACTTCAAGAAAGATTCAACAAAGCATTTAGCATTTTTAACCAACAAGGCAAAACTGCAGAAACTGGCTTTAAAGAAATTTCTAATCAAGAAAATTCTAAAGTAGAAAAACAAGAAGAACTAATTTCAATTAAAGATGAAAATGAAAAAAACATTGTTAAAACATCTAACAATGAAGTTATCACTAGCCAAGAAACTGAATTAAAAACTGAGAAATTAACTTTACCAACAATTCAAACAAATCGCCCATCTAATGCAGCTAACTTTGTATTACTAAGAGAAAGATCTGTTTTAATTGATATGCAGAACGCAACTTTAAAACAAGTTGTACAAGAAGCATTAAACCAAGTAACACACGGTGAAAAGTGGACAATACGCTGGAGACTAAAAGATGAAAACAAATATCTTTTAAAAGAGCGCATTAACCTAACTGCAGAAGTTACATTTGATAGCTTCATTAGCAACATGCTTGAAACTATCACAAACATTACAGGTATTAGATTATCTACAAAAGTATTTAACCAAAATAGAATTATCATTATTACTGATAGTTTCTAATAAAATAAAATAAGGAAGTTAAGAATGAGAAATATTTTATTAGCACTAACATTAGTATTAGCATCATGTTCATCTTATTATGAAGAAGAAGTTAAACCTTTTTCTGAGCAAGAGCTTAAAGACGCTACAAACCAAATTAAAGCTAAATCAGCTTTAAAAGAAGGCACATTCCACATGCAGCCTGTTTCTAGCACATCTCCTGTTAGAGTACATGAAAATGTTAGACTAAAGAAACCTAACCTACCTCCATATGATGTAGTTTATGTACAAACAGATTTAGAAGATATTTTACTTGAGCTATCAAACTCATCAGGTGAAACTATTGTTATTCCACAAAGCATTAGAGGTTTAAAAGTTACTCTATCTCATTCTGGAGCTAACTTCCAAGAAATGCTAGACCTTGTTTTATCAAAAGCTGGCTACAGCTATAACTATGACAACGGCATTTGGAACATTACTAAATACCCAGTAAGAAACTATGTTTTAGAAATTGGTCAGTCTGAAAGAAATGGTTCTCTTGATACATCAGAAATTTCATCAGGTGGTTCAAGCTCTTCATCAAGTTCATCATCTGATTCTTCAAGCTCATCATCAGATTCATCATCTGGATCATCAGGCGGTGGTGACTTAGAAACAAACTATGAAGACAAAATCTGGGAAGATGTTGACTCTGTAATTGCTGAACTTGTTAAATATGGTGACTTTAAAGTAACTAGAACTAAAAGAACTGAAGCAGCATCATCTGAAGATACAAACTTAGGCAATAACTTCTCAATTATTGACCAAGATAATGCTCAAGAAACTACACAAATCAGAACTCTAAAAACATCTGATGTTGTTGTAGATGAAGACAATATTGAACCTTGGTACAAAGTTACTAAGTCAGCTTCACTAATTACAGTGCGTGCAGCTCCTGAAGCTCACAAGCAAATTGAAACATACCTAGAACAACTACAAGAATCTCTACACAGACAAGTATTTGTTGAAGTAAGAATTGTTGGTATTTCAGAAGCTAAAGAAACAAGAAGAGGTATCCAGTGGAGCATGGACGGTTTACTAAATGCAGGATTTAGCCCAACAAACGCTGTAGAGCAATCTACTGTTGCAGGTGGCTTCTTAAAAGTTTCAAACTCAAGCAATGGCTTTGAAGGCTTAATTGAAAACATGGCTGAAATTGATGACCTACAATTAATTTCAACACCTCAAATTCTAGTTAGAAACAACCAATTAGGTTATGTTAAAATTGTAAACCAATTATCATACATTACTACTGAAACAGAAACTGAAACTACTGATTCAGGCACATTAACTACAAGAACAGATACAGTTAATGAAAAAGATGTTGGTACAATTCTTTCAGTATTACCTTACATTGGTAAAAACAAAGTTCAAATGAGGCTAAGACTATCTGTTGCACAACAGTCTGGCTCAATTAAAACTCAGTCTGCTGTTGCAGGTGGTGACCCAATCACTAACGAAGTTCCAACAACTTCAAGCAACATTATTGACCAAGATATGATTTTAGACTTTGGTAGAATTTATGCTTTAGGTGGTTATGTTGAAGATCAAAAAGATTTAGGTGAGTCTTACATCCCTGGCTTTAACCAGCTTCCTGGTTTTTCAGAATTAACAAGAAGATCTAAGAACAGAGGTACAAAAACTCGTTTTGTTATCTTTGTTAAAGTAAACAGAGCTTAATACTAAAACCCCTACTAAGAAAAGTAGGGGTTTTATTTTAAATAAAGGATAAAGCATATGAGACTTATTTTATTTACACTTATTGCAGTATTTACATTTAGCTTTAATAGTTATGCTCAAATGTCTATGCCTGATATTACAAAACTAATACACCATGATAATGGTAATATCTACGCATCGGATTATTTAATTATCGTAGTGTATGATGAATTTAATAATGCAGCATCTGCAAAAGCAGTAGCAAATTATTTAAACGCAGAAGTTATTGGTGGATTAAAACATAAAAATTGGTGGCAAATATCAGTACGAGCTGATAGCCTTGAAAAGCTAAATCAAATTAAAGATTTAACATTAGAGCATGAATATGTACAAGATGTCATAATCGACAAGATAAACAAATATTAAAAAAGCTTAGGATTGCCTAAGCTTTAATTAAATGGATTTAAGTGATTATACTTACCACCAAATGCCATATACCATTCATTAAACCCTTCTTGCTGATTCCAGCAGTACTTAATCATGAATGTAGCATAAATATAATCTTCTAAGGTAATATCTATAACATCAGCCACTTTACGCTCACAAGAAACAATAACTGAACACGGATGCATACCATCTGCAATCATAACATCCATAAGCTTTACCCATGTCTGAAAATACAATAGAAAATTACTCGATAGTTTATTTGAAACATCTAAAGACATTAATTGACTATAAAGACTATTAAACTTATCTTCATCATAATCAAAATCTGTCAAGCAGATGCCAAATTCATACTCTACAATTGATTTATTAATTGGCTTAACCATTTCATTTAGCCACCCTGTAAAAAGAAGCATCTTAAATACTTATAAATAGCCTTAGTAATTAAAAAGTTAACACTATAAAAAAGACTCTTCAAAATTAGAAAAGTCTACTTTAATAAAATATATTTTAGATTTGTGAGATAGTTTTAATATTAACTTTAGAGTGAATTTCATTTTGTGATAAAACTGAAATTTGTGGCATTGCCCTACTTGTTACAGTTCTAACCATTCGCCTTGTAGATGCCGAACATAATATTACAGGATTTAAACCCTGAGCCATTGCATTTTCAACTCTATCTTTAGCAGCTTTTAAGAAGCCTTGAACCTTACTTGGCTCCATTGCAACATTAATACCGTCTGATGCAGCCATAAACTCTGTTTCCCATGCTGCAGAAAGTGAAATAACCGGAACAACACCTTCATGGTTAATAAAGCCATGACAAATTTGCCTTGCAAGTCTGCTTCTAATAATATCAGTTAATTCAATAACATCTTGGGTTTTAATTACAGCATCACTTAAAGCCTCTAAAATTGTAGGTAAATCTTTAATAGATACTCTTTCTTCTAGTAAATTTTGTAAAATTCTTTGGAATGTACCTACTGTAATTTTTGCAGGAATTAATTCTTCAATTAATTTCTCATGCATTGGTTTTAAATCTTCAATTAGCTTTTCAACTTCATTTCTTGTTAATAGCTCTGGCATATTATCTTTAATAATTTCTGTCATATGAGTTGTAATAACTGTTGAACAGTCAACAACTGTATAACCATTAAATGAAGCTTCTTCTCTTTGCGATTCATTAATCCATTTAGCAGGTAAACCAAATGTTGGCTCAATTGTATCTTCACCTGCAATTGGTAAACTTGTACCTGTTGGGTCCATCGCTAAAAGCTTATCGGCATTTAAGTTTGAACTTGCTGCCTGAATATCTTTAATTGAAATAGCATAACCGCCTGGTTCAAACTGCATGTTTTCTCTAATTCTAATATTAGGAACAACAAAACCAACTTCTCTAGCTAATTGACGACGCATTGATTTAATTTGCTCCATTAAGCGACCACCTTTTGATGCCTCAACAAGCTTAAGTAAACCATAACCCAGCTCGATTTTAAGAGTATCAATAGCAAGTGCTTCTGATAATGAGTCTTCTTCTTTAGTTGCAGCTTGTGCAACTTCTTCAGCCTTAGCTTCAGATTCTGCAGCTTGCTCAACTTCAGCATCTTTAACTTTCTTCTGCTGTAAGTAATAAGCATAATAACCACAAGCAGCAGCTAATGACCAGAACATTAAACCTGGCATATTAGGGATAGAACCAATTAATACTAAAACACCAGCAACCATATAAAATGTTTGATAATTTGTACCAACTTGTTGGAAAATAGCATTACCAACTGCTTTATCATCACTACTTTTAGCAATTAAAATACCTGAAGAAATAGAAATAATAAGTGCTGGAATTTGAGCAACCAAACCATCACCAACTGTCATTAATAAGTAAGTATCTGCAACCTGAGCACCTGACATATCATGGCTAACCATACCAATACCAACACCAACAACAGCGTTAATACCTGTAATAATTAAACCGGCGATAGCATCACCTCTTACGAATTTACTGGCACCATCCATCGCACCAAAGAAACCAGTTTCATCTTCTAGTTCTTTTCTTCTTTCTCTAGCACCTTCTTCAGTAATCATACCTGCGTTTAAGTCAGCATCAATAGCCATTTGCTTACCAGGTAGAGAGTCTAATGTGAAACGAGCTGATACCTCAGCAATACGGCCAGAACCTTTTGTAACAACCATAAAGTTAACAATAACTAAGATAATAAATAAGATAATACCAATAATAAATTCACCACCCATAACAAAGTCACCGAATGTTTCAATAACTTTACCAGCAGCAGCCGAGCCGTTGTGCCCTTCAGATAAAATAAGCCTAGTTGATGCAACGTTTAAAGCTAAACGATACATTGTTGTTACTAATAATACTAATGGAAATACACTAAACTCTAGCGATTTATTAATTAAAAGAACTGTAAATAAAATTACCACTGACATTGTAATATTCAATGCGAAGAAAAAATCTAACATCATTGGTGGAAGTGGTACAAATAAAATAATTAAAATACCAATAATACCCAATGCTAGGGCAATTTCAGACTGTCTTAATTTTGCAAATAAACTATTCATAAACTTTTGTTTTTATTCTTTTTATATATCTTTATTCGGATTTGGAATTAATTTTAGCCATTGGCCATTTTTTATATCCGCATTATAATCATCATACAATCCATTGATAAGCTTAAACCATTCTTGGTTAAAGTTGATATAAGGAATATTATCTTGAGATAATTGCTCTATTGTTTCATCACCTTTTGCTTTAATAGTTTTGATTGCTAAAGGTTTTATTTTTGCTTTTTCTTTAGAGCTAATTTGTTTTAAATTATCTTTAATAAATAATATATCATCTAACATTACTTCGTCAAATGATTTTTTACTATTTGATGATAAAATGATAACTCTAAAGTTATTTTCATAGCTATTATGCTTACCAAAGTTATCTAAGCTGTTTAACTGCTTAATATAAAAGTAGAAATATTGACTATTTATATCAAATAAATCATAAAACCAATTTGAACTTTTCTTTAATGAAAATAACTCTTCTGATTCGCCTAATTTGTCTGCATAGTCTACAGTTAACATTTTGATATAGCCAGTATCTTTACTCTTTCTAACATCTTGAATAAATCTTTGCTTAGCATGGGCTTTTAAACCTAGAATTTTTGCTATTAAGTCTAATGATGTAAAGTATCTATCATCTGATTGTTCAAATATTTCAACTAATACATCTTTTTGATAATTATACGCTAAAGGATCTGAAGTTTGAACTCTTGCCTGATAAAGTTTTGGCAAATTAACCTTTAAGCCCTGATTTTTCATATATGCTGTATTTTTAAAGCCATAAACACCAGCTAGTGAATTCTTTTTAATTAAAATAGAATCTTTACCTTCAAAAATCTCAAACTCTTGCTTACCTTTACCTGAATAACCGTATTCTAAGCCGTCAATTTTATTATAAAACTCTTCTTGTTTATATGGCTCTATTAAATAATGGTGCTTTGTATTTTCTTCAATTTGAGAAACCCTACTTTCAGGGATTGGGTGAGAATCTAAAATAGAATGATTAGACTGCTTTTTAGATTTTAAATTTTCATTTAGGTTATACATTTTAAGATTTAGCTCATCAAGCTTAGCAAAAGCCTGATAGTTCTGAACCATATTTTCAGCAGGAACTTCTAACTTATTTAAGTATTTAACTGCAAGCAAGTCAGCCTCATTTTCTAAACTTCTAGAATATGACATGTTAAATGCATCTTCTTCGATTTTACGATTTAAGGCAAAAATACCACCCAACGCCCAGTCTTTAGCGGCATCAAATGAAACTTTTTTTGCCGAGTGTCTTGCATTAATATGCCCTGCCTCATGTGCTAAAACACCTATTAAAGCAGCTTCATCTTGAATAAATGGTAACAAACCACGGTTTAAAAACATATAACCAGGTGTTGCTGCAGCATTTACAACATCATCATCTAAAAAGTAAAATGAAAAATTCTTATCAGACCTTTCACCTACTGCATAAACCTGCTCGGCTAAGTTTCTGTAATATTCTTGAGTTTTTAAGTCTTTGTAAAATTTTGATTTTGAAACTGTGTTTTTTGAATCTCTACCTAACTGGTATTCTTCAACCTCATCAAGCACCATAAAATCCAACTTATTAGTAGCTGGATTTTTGGTACAAGCCGAAATTAATAAAACACATAAACACACACAAAATCTCATTAAGTTCTACTCCGCGATTTCTACCTTATATTTGTCAAACTTTGGTAGAGGATCTTGGTGAAGTTTATAAAAACCTAAATCATCTGCTGAAAAACCAAAACTAGCACCAATTAACTGGGCAATATTCATCTCTGGTAAATCAATTAGTTTACCTAGTTTCTTTTCAGCTTTTTGCTGATAAGCACCAAGTGCCATATCACATAAAGTACAAGGAGAAACCATAATATCAGCGCCTTTATCTTTAGCAGCTAAACTATGACCACCCGACATACTTAAAAATTCATCTTCATTTGGTAACATATAGTGGAAACCACAGCATTTATCCTTACCAGAGTAATCGATAACTTCTGCACCTAAAGTATTTAAAATATCATCTAGGTATAAAGGATGTTCACCACCTTTGCCATCAAAAATCTCTTGAGGTCTAATAGAATGACAGCCATAAAAAGGAGCAACCCTTAAACCATTTAATGGAGCTTTAATATGCTCTTTAACCTTATCTAAGCCTAAATCATCAACTAAAACCCAAATAAGGTGTTTAATTTCAATTGTACCTTGATAAGGTCTAACACCTGCTTTTTCTAAAACACTATTAACTTT
>PTJW01000100.1 GCA_002937495.1 Pseudomonadota bacterium
ACCAAAAGGCTTTGATGAATTTTGTGCTTCCATTAACGAAATAAAAAAAGAAAAAGAGAGCTAGTCGCTCTCTTTTTCTTTTTTCTATTTATTAAATTTTACGCTTTCTTAAAATACCTTGATAATATAAGTAATGGTTATTTGCTGAAACTTTTACCATTCTAAATTTACCCTTAAGCTCTCCATCCGAGTTATCTACTAGCTTATCTAATAAATCAAACATATTCTGCATATTTGTAAAACCATTATTAGATGATGATGCATGGTAAAAATTAATACCTGTATACTCTGCACAATTAGCATCACCTACACTTGCGCACTCTGGCCATGATGTATTAGTTGTCCAGTTATTTCTTTGTAATAATGATGTACTTTGCAATGCGTCATTACTTATAAGCTTAGTAATGTTATTTTTATTAGCGTCTGCTAAGTATACTTCAGCTTGCATATAAGGACCTTTCCATGTTGAAAGACCTTCTCTATTTGTAATTAAATCTCCAGTATATAAAGTTTGAGAATTTTTTTGAGAAAGTGGCTTACCATTGTCTAAGTAATATTGTTCACTTGCTTTTGTAGCTTCTACAAAATATTGATGATATGATTCTGCTTTTGCTGCTTGTATAGCTGAATATAATGCAGCTCCAGAGATTACTGATAGAGCTCCAAAAATAGCCAACGCTATTCTTGCATCAAGACCAAACATCGCACCTTTTTTTAATATAAACATAGTTGTACTCCTTTTTTATTATTAAAACTATAATAACATATTAATAGTCAAAAGCAATAAAAGACAATATATAATTAGTATAGTTTTTATTTTTACTTGCAACTTTAATAAATCGTTAAAACGATTTAAAACCAAAAGGCTTTGATGAATTTTGCACCTCCATTAACAAGTCTGCAAAAAAAGAATTCAAAGAACACGCCATACTCTTTTGTAAAGAAAAAGGCATTGAATTTAAAGAAAACACCAAAGAACTATATGTAAAAACACGTTTTGGCTTCAGCGATGAACATACACAAGAGTTTATTCAACGCTTTGTTGAAAAAATAGATATGCAGTCTGCTTTTTATAAAGACTGTATTAATGTAATGCACAAAATGAAACAGCATGATTTATTCGATATTCGATTCATCATGATTACCGCTAGAAGCTCTGCAAACTATAGTGATGTACACGCAAAAACAGCTAACTATCTATCAAATGGTAATGTTCCATTTGATAAACTGGTAGTAGATGCTGAAGATAAACTAAAAGTTTGTCTCGAGCATGATATTCACATTTTTGTTGATGATAGCTACAAGCATTGTGAAAATGTAGCTTCAGCTGGGCACATCAAAACTTTCATTCGTAACCAACCATACAATCAACATTTCGAACATAGCTGCGTTACCCGCATTGAAAGTCTGCAATCAATTTACGAACATATTTGTAAAGCAGCATAATAAAAAAGCTCCAAGTTTAAACTTGGAGCTTTTTTTGTTGGTTTAAATTAACCTTTAATGTGTAAACCACCATCTACATATAATGTGTTACCTGTAACATGGCGTGCTGCATCTGATACTAAGAATGTAGCATACTGACCAACATCGTCAATTGTTACTAGCTTACCTGAAGGTGAGTTGTCAATTGCGTATTGCATTAGCTTATCAAAACCTGCAATACCTGATGCTGCTCTTGTTAATAATGGGCCAGGTGAAACTGCATTAACAGCAATACCTTTAGGGCCTAATTCTGCAGCTGCATACCTTACTGAAGCTTCTAATGCTGCTTTTGATACACCCATAACATTATAGTTATCAATTACTTTTTCTGAACCATAGTATGATACTGTTAGCATAGAGCCACCGTCTTTCATTAAAGGCTCTGCCTTTTTAGCTAGTCTTAAAAATGAATGACATGAAATATCCATTGACTCAGCAAAACCGTCTGGAGAACAGTCAATTACTCTACCGTGTAAATCTTCTAGTCTTGCAAATGCAATTGAGTGAACAATAAAGTCTAATTTACCCCATTTATCTTCAATTTTTTTAAATAATTCATCGATTTGTTCTGGCTTAGATACATTTAATGGTTCATAAATCTCTGATTCTAATTGTTCTGCCAAAGGTCTAACATATTTGTCAGCTTTTTCATTTAAGTAAGTAACTGCTATATCTGCGCCTGCAGCTCTCATATGTTTTGCACAACCCCATGCAATTGATTGATCATTAGCTATACCAACAATAAGACCTTTTTTACCTGCTAAGAATCCCATATTTATTATTCCTTTTTTAAATATAGAGCAACCTAAAATAATTTAAGAAGACTCTAAATTAGTTTTTGTTTAACCACTTAACAAGACTATAAACTATTTTGCAACACATTGTAAATAATAATCTTATTTTTTATATGGATTTCTAATTTACCTATTGTTTTTTTTGCAACAGTTTTGTATTATAGTAATTGTTATGTTATTATAACTTTAATAATAAATGAAAATAATAAAATATAAAGTACATTTAAATTTTTAATCAAAAAAAGGATTTTTAGAATGCATCAGGCATATAAAGAAATTTTAGATTTTTGTAAAACAATTCCTGCATTACCAACAGCAGTTGCTTACCCATGTAGTGGCTTTGCATTAAGCTCAGCAGTTGAAGCTGCTGAAGTTGGAGTATTAGAGCCTATTTTAGTTGGTCCCAAGCAAGAAATGTTAGACATTGCTCTGAAAGAAAACCTAGATATTTCAAAATACGAAATTATTGATATTGAAAATGCTCACGATGCAGCATTTAAAGCAGTAGAATTAGTTAGAACAGGTAAAGCTAAGTCATTAATGAAAGGCTCTTTACATACTGATGAGCTACTATCAGCTGTTTTAAAAAGAGACACTGGCTTAAGAACAGACCGTGCTATTTCTCATGTATTTTTAATGTCTGTACCAAGTTACCCGCATATGTTTTTAGTAACAGATGCTGCTGTTAACATTGCACCAGATTTAAAAACAAAGGCAGACATTTGCCAAAATGCTATTGACCTAATGAGACTATTTACAAACCAAGAACCTAAAGTTGCGATTCTATCAGCTGTTGAAACAGTTAACCCAAGAATTCAGTCTACTTTAGATGCTGCTGCTTTATGTAAAATGGCAGATCGAGGCCAAATTAAAGGCGGTATTATTGATGGTCCTTTAGCATTTGACAATGCTATTAGTTTAGAAGCTGCTAAAATTAAAGGTATTGACTCTCCAGTTGCTGGTGATGCTCATATCTTACTAGCACCAGACTTAGAGTCAGGTAATATTTTAGCAAAACAGCTTATTCATTTATCAAACGCTGCTACTGCAGGTATTATTTTAGGAGCTAAAGTTCCTATTATATTAACTAGCCGTGCTGATAATGTAGATTCTAGAATTGCATCATGTGCAGTAGCTGCTGTAACAATGTATTTCAAAGAAAACCAACTTGAATCTATGAAATAATTTAAGCTAGAGTCTGATATATTCAGGCTCTAACTTATTATATTATCTTAAATTTCACTTGACTATCGAGAAGAAATTTATTAGATTC
>PTJW01000101.1 GCA_002937495.1 Pseudomonadota bacterium
ATAAAGTCTACATCTAAGTTTTTAACATAATGGAATGATGAGTAACCTGTACCAAAATCATCTAATGCAAAGTAACAACCGTGTCGTTTAAGGTCTGCAATAGCGTTTTGAGCTTTTGATAAATCTCTTAAAGCTGCTGTTTCAGTAATCTCGAATACAATTGTACCTTTTGGTAAGTTGGCATTTTTAACCATAAAACCTAGTTTTGCGATAAGTTCATCATCATCAAATGTTAAACCAGATAAGTTAATAGCTAAAACAACTCGTTTACCTTCTTCATGGTACCAACGCTTAGCTTGCTCAATAGCTTTTGTTGCAACTTCAGTATCAATTTTAGTGTGCATACCAAAGTCTTCAGCTGCTTGAATTAATTCAGCAGGTGGAACAATATTACCTTGACGATCAATCATCCTCATAAGAACTTCATAACGAGCAACATGGTTTGTATCTGAAAGTAATACAATTGGCTGATAGTATAGAACCAGACGATCATTTTCTAAACAGTCAGAAATAAAGTCAATCATTTCTAATGATTTAGCAATTGTAGAGTCATTATGCTCTTCTGGGTTAAATACATGAATTCTGTTTCTGCCTTTTTCTTTAGCACGAGTTGTTGCAACTTCGGCTTTTCTAACTAACTCAGATGAGTTAATACCATGCTCAGGGAAACCTACTAAACCAACCGAAATTGTAGCTGCAATTTTAACACTTCTGTGTGACATTTTATTTTCTGCAACTTCTTTAACTAAGTTATCTAAAATAATTTTAGCTTCTTCTACAGAAATTTCAGGCATCATAACTGAGAACTTATCAGATGTAATTCTTGAAACAATATCTCCTTGACGGATAAATTTCTTCAAGATATTACCAATATGTACTAAGTATCTATCACCAACTTCGTTATTGTATTGGCTATTAATAAGCTTAAACTGATCAATATCAATAATTGCAAGAACACCTTCACGCTCGTATTTACGCAGGTTTTGAACAACTCTTGATAATTCAGAGTAGAATCTTGTTTGGTTAAACAGGCCTGTAATTGGGTCGTGGTTACCTAACCAGTAAACTTGATTTTGAGAGTCTTTTTCTGCTGAGATATTTCTTGAAATACCTCTATAACCAACAAATCTACCCTCTAAATCATAAACTGGAACACCTGATACTGACCAGCAGATTTTACCTGTTAAATCTCTACCCCAGAACTCTTCAGACTGGAATGGTTGGGGGTCTTTAAATAATTTTTTGAATAATCTTTGAATTCTATACTCTTCATCTGGCAAGAAACTCTTATAGAATTTTTCACCTTGGAATGAGTTATACATACCTTGATTTTTGTTACCAATGTGGAAGTATACATAGTTTAAATCCAGGTCAATTTCCCATAGCCAGTCAGATGTATTTGAAACCATATCTGAGAATCTACGCTCGGCTAGCTTTAATCTTAATCGAAGATCAAAGTTATGTTTTGCTGCAAGCATTGCATCTTTTACTGCATATTTTGAAAGAGACTCTTTTCTTAATACAATTGTAGCACCATGATCAACACATGAATGTAAAATATCATTCTCATAATCTGATACTAAAATCATAGAACCAATAAACTGATGAGAAATTGTTCTGCATAGTGCATCTACAGGTGTTGAATCTAAATCTGTATTAATAAATATAATATTATAAAAAATATCTGTTTTAAAGTGTGCATCAATTGCAGAGCTATCATCAGGTAAAGCCATGATTTCAATATCACTAGCTAAAGATGTTTGCATAATATACTCGTGCAGTCTTTTTTGCATTAATGGGTCAAAACCAACTAATAGAACTGTACTTCTATCATAATTACTATACATAATAATGCATTTCCTGTTAAAATTAAGTTATAATAAAATCCATTTTATTCATAAGCTTTAATGCCAAAAATTAAAGATAATCTTCTTATTTTCTGTTTTCAGCTAGCTTATTATCAAGTAGATACATAATATCTACTAAGTTTTGTGTTTGAGTCTGATGATTATCTACAACTGCGTAGTTAACTTTAACGAAAAGCTCTTCATCAGCTACTTGGTATACTCTTGACACATCGTTTGATATTCTTTTAGCAAGAACATCTGCACCTTCAGATGTTGTTTCTGGTAAAACTAGTAAAAATGTATATGGGCCTGTTCTTCCTGCAGAATCAGAAGTTCTTTTATAAGCCCTAATTTCTGTTGCTACTTTGCTGATAACTTGGTTTTCAGCTTCTGATCCTAACTCTAAGAACTCTGATGATCCATTTTCAATTTCAAATGCTATTAAAGAAAAGTTACTATCATATCTTCTAGATCTGATCATTTCTTTTTCTAAAATATTTAGAATATATCTTCTTGAGAACATATGAGTAATCTCATCATAAATCATAAGTTCTTTTAGTAGGTCCATAGCATCAGATAAATTATTACCAGACTTGTCTAAATCTGTAATTAGTTTAGCAATTTTATTCATATCGTTGCTATCAACTTTATAAACGCCATCTTCAAGAGTTAGAGATAGTTTATTATTCTTAATTTTCTTAAGAAAGTTTTCTGTTTTTTCTAAAGCATTTTCAGCTTTTCTGATTAGTTTAATATCTCTTAGAACTGATGATGATTCTGTCATTCTTGAACCCTTTATATTTGAAATTGTTATTCTTTGTTCTATAGCTCTAAACAGGATACACTGTTTTTTTACTAAAGTAAAGGTGGCAATTGTATATTTAGCTATATTTTTTAACAAAAATTAAATAAAATTGGGCTTTTAAAAAAACTGGCACGCTTTGTGCATTAATCAAGTTAGGTAAAAGTCTAATACAGATCAAAAACAACAACAAATAACTTGAAAGAATTATTTTATGAGTGAAATTTACACAATGACATCAAGAATGTTAAACCAGTCTAAAATGCTAGATGTGGTTTCTCATAACATGGCTAACGTAAATACTACTGGTTATAAAAGACAAGACCTTTCTTTTAAGGCTGTATTAGACTCTAGCCAACAAAAAGCAGAGTACAGCAATACATTTTCTACTGTTGCATCTAAAAATAACGACTTTTCAACTGGTGATTTTAAAATTACAAATAATGCTTTAGACTTAGCAATTAATGGCGATGGCTTTTTTGCAGTTAAAAGAGGAGAAGGTACTGTTTATACAAAAAATGGTCACTTTTTAGTAAATACAACAGGTCAGCTAGTTACTGCAAACGGTGAAGAAGTACTTGGTACAGATAAACAACCAATTGATATTCCACTAGGCACAAAAGTAAACATTACACCACAAGGTGAGGTTAAATCTATTGATGGTGCATTATTTGGTCAGGTTGGTTTATTTAAGTTTGATAACAAGGCAACATTAGTACAAGCAGGTAACTCAAGCTTTGCATCTCCTGATGAGCCAGCAATGATGGATATTAACCAATACAGCATTGTTAGAGGTGCTTTAGAATCATCAAATGTAAACCCAATTCAAGAATCTGTAAAACTAACTGAAGTATCAAGAGCATA
>PTJW01000102.1 GCA_002937495.1 Pseudomonadota bacterium
CCATGGGGTAGATTTTATGAGAAAATAATGGCAGAACTTTACACAACAATGCCATATAAAATTATTACTACTGGTACTTTAAAAGACTTAGACAATTTAGAAAGACAAGATTCTTTAGACTGGTATAAAAAATATTATGCACCAAACAATGCTATTGTTCTAATTGTTGGTGATTTACAACCAGATGAATTTAAAAAATTAGTTACTAAAAACTTTGCTAAGCTTGAACCTTCAAATGTTGAATTAACAGACTGGGCTACAGAACCACTGTATGAAAAACCTAAAAGACTAGTAGTTGAAGATAAACAAGTTAAAAGCCCTAACTATTTTAAAATTTATAGAGTACCATCATTTTTTGCTGGTGTAGCTGGCGAAAAAACAAACTCGGATGAAGTTGCTAACTTAATTGTACTATCACAGCTTTTAGGCGGCTCAAAAACAAGCTACCTATATGAAAAAATTGTTTTAAATCAAGATATTGCTAACTCTATTAGCATTGACTATTCACCTATTAGCAGAGCTGAAACTACTTTTGACTTTACAGTTCAAGTTAAAGATGAAACTAAGCAAGGCACTATGGAAAAAGCTTTAGAATTTGCAATTGATCAATTTATTAATGAATTTGATGATCAAGAAAAATTAGACATTGCTAAAACAACTATTAAAGCTAGCCAAATTTATGCAAAAGATGATGCAATGAGCTTTGCTAGATCAATTGGTAAACTATTAAGCGATGGTGGATCAATACAGATGTATGACGATTATTTTAAACACCTTGATGCTGTAACACTAGATAGCTTAAAACAAACGGCTAAAAAGTACCTACAATCAAACCAAACAATGGATGCATGGCTACTACCAATTAAAAAAGATTAATATAAAATAAAAAGACCTCATAATGAGGTCTTTTTTTATAAGCTATTACTTAAAGCATTTTTACATTTGCTGCTTGAAATACTCTTGTAATGTTATTTTCTGCATACTTGTTAACAACTTCTGCATCATCAGATAAGTCTAAACCATGAACGCCTTTTGGCTTTTCAAATATAGCCAAACCACCTAATGGCATCATATGAACTCTAGGAGCATTTAAATCGCCAGAATCAACTGCTCTTGCATACATTTTAGAGTGCTGTATTAACATTTTATGAATACGGTTTGTAATACTTGCTAAAATCTTTTCATCAATTAGCTCTGGAGATTTACTTAGCTCTAAAGCCCAAATATGTCTTTTTTCAAAACTATCATAACCTACTAGATAATCTCTAATTACAATGTGGTAACTTTCTAATACATTATTTAATGCTGCAACCAATCTATCAATTAAAAATGCATGCAGATTTTCTTTAGCTGAGTTTAAACTTTGAGCTCTTCTTAAATATTGAATTTGTAATGGGCTTGTATTAACTACTCGAACAACATCACTTGTTGTTACAGATAGTAAACCAGCTTTATTTGAAACCACTAAAACATACTCTTTACCAACCTCAACAGAACCAGCATGGAAGCGCTTAGCAGACTGCAGAACCTTACCTCTAGAGTCTACAAATTCTGTAGGAATAAACTCATAAAACACCCCTAGGTCTGTTTGTAAAGTTAAAATACCTGATTTTTTAATATTATCTTGTAAAGCTAATGCACCTGTTACAGAGTTATAAATATCTACTCTTTTAACATTTAAGCCAACAAATACATTTTCAATTAATTTTTCGTTAGCTGTGTAAAAACCTGTATCATTAACCCAAACTTTTAAGTTTGGAAGTAAGTTTTTAAATGTAGCAAACTCACCTCGACGCTGTGAATAAAGAAGGCCAATTTCAACAACTTGACGAGCACTAGCAACAAGTGTTGTAATGTTTTTACCGTATTTTTCAAGCTGGTCTAACATAGCATGTAAACACTGAGTATGGCTTTGTCCTGCTGGCATAATATCTTTTAATATTGGTAATTGTTTTGGTTTATACCAAGGTGCTTTTGATAATTGTAAAGCTCTTAAATCACCAATATCTGCACCTTCATAATATTGAATAGATGCATTATCAAACATATAAAAAATCTTATCTGATTTTGTTCTTTTTAACTTATATTGTTTAAATACATAATTAATATAGTCTTCAATAATATCAATTTGTTTAATTGATACTGAATCGATAGGTCTTAAGTAGCCTCTTCTTGTATAAGCAAAGTTCTCGAACTTTTCTGTACCTATTAAATTACTCTGATTTAACAAACGAACATCGTTTGAGTCTTTATCTTTTGTTAATTTTCTTAATGAAGCTATAAGCTGTTCGTGATTTGTAATATCAACAACATCTGTATATTTTGAAAATAGCTCTGTAAACTTTTCTGTTTCATCTAAAGATGATGCACCAGTAAAGTCAGCATAGCGAGTATGCTTAATTTTTTTCAAAATAGCACGAAAGCTTTTCTTTTGTTCTCTTAATGCACTACTATTTTTCATTTTCAATTACATCTTGTTTTGTTTTTCTTATAACTACCAGTTTTTGTTTATCACTCGCGATAAATCTAATTTTTGCGTTTAGCAAGTTATCAATATTAACGCCGTACTGCCTAAATAAGGCCTGTACATCTGTTAACCTTGCTACATCTAAACCAATTTTTAATGGATCAGACAATGACTTAATCTCAAACTCATATGTATCTCCAGGGCGATGATCCTCTAGAAACTTAACTAGCTTTTTACGCTCTGTAACTTTAAATGTTTTTTGATCTGCAAAAAAGCCTAATTCAACTTGGCTTATAGCAAAAGCAGAGCTTGAATATACAAGCCCAGCTAATAAACAAATTGTGTAAGTTAAGTTTTTAACCATTATTTTACCTCTTTAAATTTGATCAATAAATTTTTCATCAAAGTTTTTAACAGCACTATCTAATGAATCAATTGGTTTAGAAATATGATAACCTTGCATATAGTCTACACCCATTTCTTTTAAGATATTAACATGAGTTTGGTTTTCTACAAACTCTGCAATAATTTCAACATTTAAGCCTTTAGCTAAGTCTGTTAATGCTTTAACAAAGTGCCTGTCTTCAGGAGAGTTATCTATATTTTTAATAAACTCGCCATCAATTTTAATATAATCTACATCTAGGTTCTTTAAGTAATAAAATGATGAGTAACCTGAACCAAAATCGTCTAATGCAAACTTGAAGCCTAAATTGTGTAATTCAGCAACAAATTGTTTAGCTTTTTGTTCATCTCTCATAGCTGCAGTTTCAGTTACTTCAATGATAATTTTATCTGTAACTGGTTGTTCTTTCTTAACTAAAGTTTTTAGCGCATTAAGAACCATCTCATCACCTAATGAAATACCTGAGATATTTATTGATAACATACAATCTTTACCCTGATTAATCAAGTCTTTATGATGTTTAAAGCATCTTTCTAGAACTTTAATATCTAATGATTGTGCTAAACCAAAGTTTTCAGCTGCCTCAATAAAGTAAATTGGAGAACCTAGCTTAC
>PTJW01000103.1 GCA_002937495.1 Pseudomonadota bacterium
AGATGGCTTTATAAAATTAATTACATGTTTGCTAATACTGCTTGTAGCTTGTTAAGGTTTTCTTCTACCTTAGCGTATTCGGCTTTTCGTTGTTCAACTAATTCAGGCTTAGCTTTGCTGATGAACTTCTCATTATTAAGCATGCCAGAAAGTTTGTTGGCCTCAACTTGAACTTTCGCAATTTCTTTTTCTAAACGTTTTTTCTCAGCTTCAAAATCAACAATACCATCTAGTGGTAAGATAATTTCAAAACCGTTAACAACTGTAATACCATCTGTTTTAGCTGTATCTCTATCAATTGGTTGTAAGCTTATGATTTTAGCTAAAAACTCAATAGTTGACTGATATTTGTTAACAATTGCTTGTTGTTTATCTGTTGTTGATCTTGTGAAACCTGCAAATTTTTCTTTAACAGGAACTTTAACTTCACTTCTAAGAGTTCTAATAGCTGAAACAACTTGAATAACAGTATTGATTTCTTCTTGTGCAGTTTCATCAACTGTAAGCGATGTAGGCCATGGTGCAACCATAATAGACTCACCAGCCTTACCTGCTGTTAGCTCTAACCAAATCTCTTCAGTAATAAATGGCATTACTGGGTGAATTAGTTTAAGAGTAGCTTCAAGAACCATACCTAAAGTTTTTCTTGTTTCAACTTTAAGATCTTCATCATCACCATTCATAATTGGCTTAGATAGTTCTAGGTACCAGTCACATAATACATTCCAAGTAAATTCATATACTGTTGAAGCATATTCGTTAAAGTGGTATGTGTCTAGCTCTTTGTTTGCTGACTCTAATGCTTTTGTAAATTCAGAAATAATCCATTTGTTTAATTCATGCTTAACATCAGTATCTGTAAAGTTAGGGTCAAATGTAGCTTCGTTCATCATTGCAAATTTAGATGCATTGAATAACTTAGTTGAGAAGTTACGAGCATTTTGTAGTAACTCTTTACCCATACGAGGGTTTTGACCAGGCGCAGCTTGTGTTGTTAAAGCATAACGCAGAACATCAGCACCGTATTCGTTAACAATATCTAATGGGTCAACAATGTTACCTTTAGATTTAGACATTTTTTGACCTTTTTCATCAAGTACTAAACCGTGAGTATAGATAGTTTTGAATGGAACTTGGTCTGTAAACTCAACAGTCATCATTAGCATTCTAACAATCCAGAATGTAATAATATCTGTACCAGGCATAATAACTTCACCAGGGAAGAATTTATCTAGATCGATAGTTTTTTCAGGCCAGCCTTGTGTACCAAATGGCCATAAAGCAGATGAGAACCATGTATCTAATACATCTTCATCTCTTGTCCAACCAGCAGGAGCATCTTCTGGCTTACCTACAAAAATCTCTTCTGGGTTTTCAGGGTTATACCAAGCTGGGATTTGATGACCCCACCATAGTTGTCTTGAAACACACCAGTCTTGAATGTTGTTTAACCAGTTTAAAACTAGCTTTTTATCTCTTTCTAAAACAAAGTTGAACTCATCATTGTCAATTCTGTCTAAGATTTTTTTAGCTAAAGGCTCACCTTTAACATACCATTGTTCTGTTAAGAATGGTTCAACAACTTCACCACCTCTTTCAGCAAAACCTACTTCGTGTGTGTGATCTTCAGTTTTAACTAAGAAACCTTCAGCTTCTAAATCAGCAACGATATTTTTACGAGCTTCAAATCTATCTTGACCTTCGTACTTACCACCGTTTTCATTGATTGTACCGTTAGGGTTTAAAATATTAATCATTTCTAGGCTGTGGCGTTGACCAACTTCAAAGTCGTTATGGTCATGTGCTGGAGTAATTTTTAAAGCACCAGTACCTTTTTCCATGTCTGCTAATTCATCGCCAACAATAATAATTTCTCTGCCAACTAGTGGTAGAATCGCTTTTTTACCAATAAGGTGTTTAAAACGATCATCATTTGGGTTAACAGCAAGTGCTGTATCACCAAGCATAGTTTCAGGACGAGTAGTAGCAATTTGTAATACTTCATCAGAATCTTTAACTGGGTAGTTAATATACCAGAAAGAACCTTTTACTTCTTTGTGTTTAACTTCTAAGTCTGAAATAGCAGTTTGTAGAACAGTATCCCAGTTTACAAGTCTTTGACCTCTGTAAATTAAGCCTCTGTTGTATAGCTCGATAAATACTTCTTGTACAGCAAATGAGAAACCTTCATCCATTGTGAATCTTTCTCTATCCCAAGCTGCAGAAATACCAAGTTTTTGCATTTGGTTTGAAATTGTGTTCCAAGAATACTCTTTCCACTCCCAAACTTTTTCTAAGAATTTTTCTCTACCTAATTCTTTTCTTGAGATACCTTCTTTAGCTAGGTTTTTTTCAACAACCATTTGTGTTGCAATACCAGCGTGGTCTTTACCTGGTTGGTAAATAGCGTTTAAGCCTCTCATTCTAGCTCTTCTAACTAAAATATCAGGAAGAGTATTATCTAATGCGTGGCCAATGTGTAATGTACCTGTTACATTTGGTGGAGGCATCATAATAGCAAAACCTTCGCTATCGTCCATTTTTGGTTCAAAGTATTTTTTCTCTAGCCAATTTTGGTAGTGTTTTTGCTCGGCAGTTTGAGCGTCGTATTTATCTAGTGCCATTTTTTTCTCCTAAAATTAATCTTTTAGCAATTTTTTACTTTTTGCTGTGCTTTCGTTTTGCTCATGTAGACTTGACTACACTGCGCTCTCCGTTCTCACAAAAATTAAAAACTTATCTTAAATCTTTAATTTTATTTAGTAAAAAATTTATATTTGAATTACTGTTTGTGCTTTAAATTTCTTGGTTAATTAAATTGTGTCAACCAGACCCATTTTCTTTCTAACCTTACGCATAGTTTTTTCTGCGACGAATCTAGCTTTTTCTTCGCCAGTTCTTAGAACTTCTTCAAGATACTTTCTGTTTTTCATTAGATCGTTGTATTTTTCTCGTTTTGCTGAAAGTTCATTGTTTAATAACTCGAATAGTTCATTTTTTGCATCGCCATAACCAAAGCCACCTTTAGCTAACTTATTTTTATAGTCATTAGTTTTAGTTTCATCTGCAAATAGTGCATATAGCTGAACTAAAGTTGAGTTTGTAACATCTTTAGGTTCTTCAGGTTTTGCAGAATCTGTAATGATTTTTTTAACTAATGATTTTAGTTCATTCTCGTTACAGAACATTGGAATGTGGTTACCGTATGATTTACTCATTTTTCTACCATCTAAGCCTGAAATTTCAGGAGCGTCTTCTTTAGACTCGTAGTTTGGTAAAGTAAATGTTTCGCTATAACGGTTGTTAAATGAGTTTGCAATATCTCTAGCCATTTCAATATGCTGAATTTGGTCTTTACCAACCGGAACTGTATTAGTGTGATAAAGCAGAATATCAGC
>PTJW01000104.1 GCA_002937495.1 Pseudomonadota bacterium
GAATTTCGATAATAAAAAAGGCAGAGATTATTCTCTGCCTTTTATTTTTTATATATATTACTTAGTTAAAGCTTTAATACCTGGTAGTAATTTACCTTCAAGTGCTTCAAGTAATGCACCTCCACCTGTTGAAATAAAGTCAAAACTTTCAGCAGCTTGTGCTTTATGAATAGCAAAAATTGTATCGCCACCACCAGCAATTTTATAGCCAGATAGGTATTTTAAGCCAGCAAATAATTCATTTGTACCTTTATCAAAAGGAGTTTTCTCAAATACACCTAATGGGCCGTTCATTAAAATTAAATCGTGTGATTCTAATTTAGCTAACCATGAAGATACAGTTTTTTGCCCCGCATCTAATACCATCATTGAAGCTGGAATATTATCAACCTTAGAAATAATTAAATCAGCACCTTCTTTCAGTTCATAAGCGCAAACAACATCTTCAGGTAAGTGAATGTTACAGTTGCTTTCTTCAGCTGCTTTTAAAATATTATTAGCATTATCAAACATGTCTTTTTCATATAAAGATGTACCAACTTCATAGCCTTGTGCTGCTAAAAATGTATTAGCCATAGCACCAGCAATAAAGATATCATCTGCAAATTTAACTAGGTTTTTAAGTAAGTCTAGCTTAGTTGAAACTTTAGCCCCACTTGCTACAACAGCAATTTTCTTTTGCTCTTTTTTAAATAGCTCAACAGAGTTTAGGTTTCTAATTTCTTTTTCCATTAGTAAACCAACAGCTTTTTGAGGAACAAAGTTACAAATTGCATCAACACTAGAGTGTGAACGGTGTGAACTTGCAAAAGCATCGTTTATATATAATGAGATATCTTCAGATAGCATTGAAGCTAAGAAAGTATCATTTTCTGTTTCACCTTCGAAAAATCTAATATTTTCAAGCATTAAAATATCACCTTGCTTTAATGTAAGCTCAGCTTTATTGATAATGTCTCTGTCTAAGCTAGAACAGAATGACACAGGTTTTTCAATTAGTTTTTCAAGCTCATTGGCAACAGGAAGTAAAGAAAGTTCTTTTTCTTGATGTTTAGGACGACCTAAATGAGAAAGTAGAATAACTCTAGCACCTTTTTCTGTTAATGCTTGAATAGTAGGGATATGCGCCTTAATTCTTGTATTATCTTGAATTATGCCATTTTTAATTGGAACATTAAAGTCAACTCTTACTAATACAAGAGCATTATTTAAGTTATCAAAGTCTTTTATTGTTTTATAGTTCATAAATTCAGCACCTTACATTTTTATTATAAGTCAATTTTAAAGATAAAAGGGTGGCACAGACCACCCTTAAAATTATTTTTCTAAGTTTGCGAAGTAAACAGCTAAGTCTAACATTCTGTTAGAGAAACCGTACTCGTTGTCATACCATGCCATAACTTTACATAGTTTTTTATCTGCATTAACATTTGTTTGTGTTAAATCGAAAATTGATGAGTAGCTAGTGTGGTTGAAATCGCATGATACAAGCTCAATTTCTGCACCACCTAATACACCAGGTACAGCCATGTTATCAATAGCATCTAGCATAATTTGGTTAATTTCATCTTTTGAAGTTTCACGCTTAGCGGTAAATGTTAAGTCAACTAGTGATACATTTGGAGTAGGTACTCTAACTGCTTGACCATCTAACTTACCAGCTAGTTCAGGTAAAACTAAACCAACAGCTTTAGCAGCACCAGTTGATGATGGAATCATGCTTAAAGCACCAGCTCTTGCTCTTCTTAAGTCTTTATGAGGAGCATCTTGTAGGTTTTGGTCATTTGTATAAGCATGAATAGTAGTCATTAAACCAGATTCAATACCAACTGTATCGTTTAAAGCTTTAGCAACAGGAGCTAGGCAGTTAGTTGTGCATGAAGCATTTGAGATAATTGTATCTTCAGCTGTAAGTTCTTCATGGTTAACACCGTAAACAATTGTTTTATCCATATCTTCACCTGGTGCAGATACGATAACTTTTTTAGCACCAGCTTTTAAGTGCTTGCCTGCAGATTCTTTAGATCTGAAAATACCAGTACATTCAAATACGATATCAACATTTAGTTCGTCCCATGGTAGGTTTTCAGGGTCTCTTTCTGCAAATACTTTAATTTCATCTTCTCCAACAAAAATGCTGTTTTCTGTAGCATCTACTGGCTCATCTGCAAAAGTGCCGTGCACAGAGTCAAATGTAAGCATGTGTGCTAGTGTTTTAGGGTCTGCTAAGTCGTTAATAGCAACGATTTTAATCGCGTCTCTATTTTCATGACATAGGTTAGCTTGTTTTACAAACTCGTCGTGTAAAGCTCTTACAACACATCTACCGATTCTACCGAAACCGTTAATAGCAACATTAATTGTCATAGTATATATTTTCCTTTATTTTTATTAATTTGTAACCAATTTAATTACAAAAAATATTTTAGCATAGTTTATTTAATTATAGCAAGGGTTTTAGGGCTATAATAATAAAAAAACCACCAATTAAGGTGGCTTTTATTTGTTAGATAAGCTCTAAGGCTTTATTATATGCAAAATCTACAGTGAAGTTATAGTGTTTAAATAGCTCATCTGCTTTTGCAGACTTACCAAATTCATCAAGGCAGATAAAGTGGTTTGCTACAGTAGCTAAACCAAGTTTAGAGCCTGCTTCAATAGCAATAGTGTTTGTTACAGCTTTTGGTAAAACAGATTCTTTATATTCTGCAGTTTGTTCTTCAAATAGCTCATAACAAGGCATAGAAACTACCCAAATATTTTTACCTTCTGTATTTAGCTTTTTAGCAGCATCTACAGCAAGCTTAACTTCACTACCTGAAGCAACAAAAATAGCATCTGGAGTTTGTGTGTTTTCTTGATAGATTACATAACCACCCGTAGCAACTTTGTTTTCATTAGAAAATTCAGTTCTTAGTAATTCTAAGTTTTGTCTTGATAGTAAGTGGAATGACGGAGCTGTTCTAATATTCATAGCAGCTTGCCATGCTTCAACAGTTTCAACCATATCTGCAGGTCTAAATGTATATGAGTTAGGAATAGCTCTTAAACTTACAATATGTTCTATAGGTTGATGTGTAGGGCCATCTTCACCAACACCAATACTATCATGAGTAAATACAAACTGAACAGGTAGGTGCATTAATGCTGCCATTCTTAATGAAGGCTTCATATAATCAGCAAATGATAAGAATGTACCAACTGCAATATTTTGTTTAGTATTTGAGTATAAATTAATACCATTAGCAATAGAACCCATTGCATGCTCTTTAATACCATAGTGGATGTAATTACCAATAAATGAGTTTGGTGTAATATCAACCATAGTTTTAGATTTTGTACAGTTTGAAGGTGTTAAATCTGCAGA
>PTJW01000105.1 GCA_002937495.1 Pseudomonadota bacterium
CCATTTGAAATTTCTAAACCCCAAGTGCCTGTTTCATAAAGCTCATATCTTGCAGTATAACCATTAAGTGGATAAAATACATTAGACCCATCATTTTCATAATTTACTGATAAGTAAGGGCCTTTCCAGCCGTTTAAACTAGGGTTAACATATAAAGAGTCAATATCAAACTGCTGCATTAAAACTCCAGCATCTCTTGCAACAAACTCTCCAGTATCAATATAGTAAGATTCAAAAGCTTTTGCATGCTCTGCATGCTGTGCAACAAATGATGTAACTTTTGAATTTTGTATAGCTGAGTATAACGCAGCTCCTGATATTACACTTAATGCTCCAAATATTGCCAAAGCTATTCTTGCATCTAAACCAAACATTGCACCTTTTTTCATTTTTTTATCCAATTTTTTCATATTATTTATACTTTAATTAATAACTACTGATTTTTTAATACCAACTACATCATATTTACCATTTTTATTAGTATCTGCAGTATAAACTCTTACATTTCCTGCATCAAAATCTTTGACATTATCATAGAAAATATCAATTTTTTCAGCTAATGCAGGCTCAACCTCATGAATTACAACCCATAAATAGCAAGGATTTGAAGAGTCACAAATTTGCCCAGTTCCAGCTACTACACTACCTCCCCATGTTGTATCTTTTGCATAAAAATAATGTATCGAATGCATTCCATGTTTATCATAACTTAAATATCCATCATCTACAGCCCACAAATCAAGTATTGATGTATATGGTCCCTTCCATCCTTGCTTAGTCGAATATAGCAATTCTTCTGTAATTGGCCTTAAGTCATTTGGAGAAGATGATGTATTAAGAGACATTAAAGACCCCACATCTATATAATACGCATCATGAGCTTTGGCAAACTCATCAATATCTGTTGCTATTGATACAATTTTAGCTTCTTGAATTGATGAGTATAATGCGGCTCCTGATATTACACTTAATGCTCCAAATATTGCTAAGGCTATTCTTGCATCAAGACCAAACATCGCACCTTTTTTCATAATTAACTCCCTTTTATAAATCGTTACTACACATATCATTTAATTATTTAAACTTAAAGCCGGCATTACCTTATAAAAGGCTCTTATATTATCAGATTCTGCAGCATTAGCCCATTGAACTCTAAATTTACCACTATCATAGCCATCTCCACCATCTACTTTTTCATCTATTGATTTTACACTTTCAACAGTTAAGCTATCACCTGCTATTTTTAACCATGAGTAACAATCGCTTACATTTGTACAAGCTATGCATCCAACATTGCTAAACTGATTACCAAAAGTATTAGTGCATTTATATAAATGAAAGCTTAAATTATTTAAGATAAACTCTTTATCTGCACTACTTCTTTGAATAGTTAAATAAGGACCTTTCCATGCTGAACTTCCATTTGTTGTAACAAGTCTTATTATTTCTGTTTCTACTGCATGAGTTTCAAACTGTGGTAAGTCAGAACCCATATCTAAAACATAACTTTCAGTAGCTTTTGCAACTTCTTCTATTTGAACTATTAAAGATGTAACTTTTGAGTTTTGTATAGCTGAGTATAACGCTGCTCCACTTATTACGCTTAATGCTCCAAATATTGCTAAAGCTATTCTTGCATCAAGACCAAACATCGCACCTTTTTTCATTTTTTCTCCTTATATAAAAATCTCTTAATTCTATTTTATAAAATATTAAATGTTTAGTAAATCATAAATAAAAAAGACTACATCTTACTGTAGCCTTTTTATCATATTTTTTAATTTCAATTACTTAGTAATTTTAAAACCTTTTAAAGCATGTTTTAAAACTTCATCAGCATGTTCAACTGGTACAATTGTTAAACTATCTTTAACATTTTGTGGAATATCCTCAAGATCTTTTTCGTTTTCTTTAGGAATTAGAACCTTTTTAATACCACCACGGTGAGCTGCTAAAAGTTTTTCTTTTAAGCCACCAATTGGTAATACTGTACCTCTAATGCTAACCTCACCAGTCATTGCAATATCTTTATGAATTGGTAAACCTGTTAATACTGATGAAAGTACTGTTACCATTGCAATACCTGCTGATGGACCATCTTTAGGAGTTGCACCATCTGGTACATGGATATGGATATCAAACTTCTCATGGAAGTCTTTTTCTAAGCCTAAGTCTGATGCTTTACTTCTTACAAAGCTTGATGCAGCCTGAATAGACTCTTTCATCACATCACCTAGTTTACCAGTTTGCTTAACATTACCTTTACCATCAAACTTAACAGCTTCAATTGGTAAAATATCACCACCTACTGATGTCCAAGCTAAACCGTTAACTAAACCAATTTGGTCTTTATCTTCAGTTTCACCAAAGCTATACTTTTTAACACCTAAGTAGTTATCGATGTTTTCATCTGTAATTACAAGAGGTAGTTTAATTTTTTCTTTAGACTTTTCAGCAACTAAAATTTCTTTAACTACTTTTCTGCATAAACCTGATACATTTTGTTCAAGTAGTCTAACACCAGCTTCTCTTGTGTAGTAGCGGATAATAGCTTGAATTGCAGAATCTTCAATTGTAATTTCTTTTTCTTTAAGTCCATTTTCTTTTCTTAATCTTGGGATTAAGTGACGCTTAGCAATTTCAATTTTCTCATCTTCTGTATAACCAGATAAACGAATAATTTCCATTCTGTCTAGTAATGGTCCAGGAATATCTAAGCTGTTTGCTGTTGTAACAAACATAACATCTGATAAATCATAGTCTACTTCTAGGTAGTGGTCTGCAAATGTATTGTTTTGTGCTGGATCTAGAACTTCTAGCATTGCTGAAGATGGGTCACCCCTGTGGTCTGCACCCATTTTATCAATCTCATCTAATAAGAATAATGGGTTTGAGCTTTCAGCTTTTTTAATGCTTTGGATAATTCTACCAGGCATAGCACCAATATAAGTTCTTCTGTGGCCTCTAATTTCAGCCTCATCACGAACACCACCAAGTGCCATTCTTACATATTTTCTACCTGTTGCTCTAGCAATAGATTTTGCTAAAGATGTTTTACCAACCCCTGGAGGGCCAACTAGGCATAAAATAGGACCTTTAATTTTTCTAACTCTTTGTTGAACAGCTAAATACTCAACAATTCTTTCTTTAACTTTTTCTAAACCATAGTGGTCTTCATCTAAAACATTCATAGCAAAAACTAAGTCTTTTTTAACTTTTGAGCGTTTTGTCCATGGTAGTTCTAG
>PTJW01000106.1 GCA_002937495.1 Pseudomonadota bacterium
AGCTAAATACAGATAAACTTCTTCGTCAAAATGTAATTTACATCGACCCTGAAACTCAGCACCGTTCAACCATTCCATCAATTTTACCAAAAGCAGCGTAAATGTTATCGATTTTTCATTAATTTGGCCTATATATTTTAATAATATATGGGCCTTTTTTATTTATTTAATAATATATACATAAATAATTAATAAAACCCTTGATTTAAGCAAATAAATAAACTATATATATACATGACTTTACATACAGTTTTATTCTTAATAAACAACCAATCAAAGAGGTATATTCAATGAATACCCTACCAACAGCAGTTGAAAATTTTGTTAGCTCTTCTCAATTTATGAAAACAGTGCTATTTGAAAGTGAGCTTTTTGCTAACTATCAAGTACATGTGGGCTATAAAAATATCAGCGAAAATGCCGTTAGCGGGTGGATTGAACTTCTTGAGTATCTAAAAGCAAATAACATTGCTTTTGCAGTAGTTACAGCTCATAGTAAAGATGAGTTACAAGAAATGTTAGATCAGTCTGGCTTAAATAATTATTTTAATTTGGAGAATTCGTTTTTTTCTGAAAAACGCGATGATGGAGTTATCGACCAGTATTTCAACGAAAACGGTTTAAACCGTAAGCTTTTGCAATATCCGCAACTTTGCAATTTTGCATTTGCTGCAGCTCAATTAGGTTCATTACCACCTAGCTGTTTGGCAATTTGTAGTAATGGCTTTAGCAAAATGAGTATTAGTAGCACAACAATGAAAACAGTGTTTGCTAACACAGCACCAAAAATCGGATCATTTGTTGTTCATCATGAGCAACCACTTCTTAAACTAACAGCTTAATTTACTTAAGCATTTTAATTTCGAAAAAGAGCGTTAATTCGCTCTTTTTTTATTTTCATTTTTTTCTTGAAATATATCTATTATTATACAATAATAAAGGTACTCTTATATCATAAGATTCCGCTTACTTCTTAATACCCTACTTCTTTGGAGGCTACTATGTCTTTAAACAATACTATAATTCTTAATGAGTTAGATGCTCTTCTTGAAGCAATGAAAAACGCTTACCTTAGGTATAATACAAGCAAAACCGATGTTCGCACCGGCTGGGAACTTGCCTGCAAGTCTCCATCAAAAAAATATGCGTTTCAAGAATACGAAAATGTACTGGGGACAATTTTAATCTTTTCTAAAAAACAAAATATACAGGCAGTTTCAGTCGATTATAAAAACTACTTCGACTTGGTGACAAACCTATATATTGTAAACTATATTTTACAAGAAATTCGTACAAAAAAACACTCTACATTCTTCGATCTGCACAACACTCTACCACACGATGAGTTTTCTCTGGCTGGTCTACTGGCGTACACTTTTACACAAATTGAAGAAGATCTTCTGAATGTAAAAGAATTTGTTACTTTAAACAAAGCCCGCGGACAATACCTTGAAGCAGAGATTTCTATCGTTGCTGAAAATATTCGTCAGTTCTTAAACGGCGTAATTCCATTTACTCCAATGTACAAAGATAAAAACTGCGAAATTTCTCAGAAAGATATGTTCAACGGCCGCTGGCGTACCAATCATTTTACTCAAACTTTACTGTTTGGCAAAGTAGTTGAAAAAGACGCCGACCTTGACCAGTATCCAATCAACAAAGTATTCAAGCAATTACAAAAAGTTGCTTAATGCCTACCTAAAGTACGAAAATCCCCTTCTGCAAATGCATTAGGGGATTTTTTTATTGCAATAATCAGTGCTATATCATTTGACTAAAAGCCATAAAAATACTATATTGGGATAATCAAAGATTATATATAATTTCTAAAAGGAAACAAAATGAGCATTTATAACAAAACTACTATTATTGCAGTAGCTACATCAAAGCTGCCTGCAGGTGTTGGTATTATTAGACTTTCAGGACCTAAAGCTATTGAGGTTACAGAAAGCTTAGCACCAAGTTTTAAAAACGAGAAAAACAGATTTATGCACTATTGTGAGTTAGTTCATGATGGTGAAGTTTTAGATAAAGTTATGGTAGTTAAGTTTAAGGCTCCTCACTCATTTACTGGTGAAGATGTTGTAGAAATCCATTGCCATGGTTCAACAGCTGTATTAAATAAAGTTACAGATGTACTACTAAGCTTTGAAGATGTTGCCCCTGCTGATAGAGGTGAGTTTTCAAAAAGAGCTTTCATGAATGGTAAAATGGACCTTACAGAAGCTGAAGGTTTATGTGACCTTATTACAGCTGAAACAGACCAACAAAGAAAACAAGCTTTAAAACAGCTTGATGGTGCTTTAGGTAGCCAGTTTGAAAATTGGAGACAAGAAGTTATGCATCTACTTGCTCATGTAGAAGCATCTTTAGATTTTCCGGATGAAGAATTAGAAATTATGGAACAAGCTAACCTTAAAGGTAAGGTTGAAGCTTTAATTGCTCAATTTGATAAAGCAATTTCGCAAAAAGCAGGTCAAAGACTTCGTGAAGGTTTCTCAATTGCTATTATTGGTAAGCCAAATGCTGGTAAATCAACATTAACAAACCTATTAACAGGTAAAGATACTGCTATTGTTAGTGATATTGCAGGTACTACTCGTGATGTTGTTCAATCGCACTTAGACATTGCAGGCTTCCCTGTTGTATTACAAGATACTGCTGGTATCAGACAAACTGATGATGTTATTGAAGCTGAAGGTGTTAAGCGTTCGTATAAATCTGCAGAGTTAGCTGACTTATTATTACTAGTTGTTGATTCATCAGAAATTAACAATATTGATGAAGATTTACTTAAACAACTACAGCCTGGCAAGTCTATTATTTTAAGTTCAAAGTCTGACTTAGTAGATGCTAAAATTCCAGCAAGCTTGAATTATCAAGATAATGAGTATAAAATTATTGATGTAAACCTTACAGATGACTCATCATTAGATAAAGTATTCCCAGAACTTGAAACTATGCTAAAAGCATTATTTAAAGACGCTGAAGATGGTGCATTCTTAACAAGAAAACGCCATACAAATGCTGTTATTGAAGCTAAAGCTCATTTAGAAAATGCCATGAAACTATATAACAATCCTGTTGTTGCATTTTCATTAGCTGATCTACTAGCACAAGACTTAAGAGACTGCGCTGCTAAAATTGGAGAAATTACAGGTAAAACAGATGTTGAAGACCTACTTGACCTAGTATTCTCAACATTCTGCATTGGTAAATAA
>PTJW01000107.1 GCA_002937495.1 Pseudomonadota bacterium
TACTGCATCTGTTGATGCGTATTCTTTAATAAATTTAAGTCTTTCTTCTGGTTTTTTACCCATTAACTTTTTAACAATGTTTGTTGCTTCAGCTACTGAATCAACATTAAACTGTAGAAGCTGTCTGTTTTCATCATTCATTGTTGTTTCTTTTAACTGAGCTGGTAACATTTCACCTAAACCTTTGAAACGGTTAATTGTAACATTTTTCTTACCTTTAAACTCTGTTGCTAAAGCAGCATCTTTTTCTGCATCATCTTTTACATAAATAGATTTTTCGTTTGTAGAAAGTTTATATAATGGGCTTAATGCTAAATAAACACGGCCATTTAAAACTAGCTCTGGCATTTGCTCGAAGAAGAATGTCATTAAAAGTGTTGCAATGTGAGAACCATCAACATCGGCATCAGTCATGATAATAATTTTTTCATAACGAAGACTGTCCATGTTAAAGTCTTTACCTACACCACAACCTAAAGCCATCATCATGTCTTTAATTTCTTGGTTTTGCATTAGCTTTTCTTTAGTAGCGTTAGCAACGTTTAAGATTTTACCTTTTAGAGGTAAAATAGCTTGAGTTTTTCTGTCTCTTGCTTGTTTTGCTGAACCACCCGCAGAGTCACCCTCTACTAAGAAAATTTCAGTACCAACATTACTGTTGTTTGAACAATCTGATAATTTACCAGGAAGTCTAGATCTTCTTTGTGTAGCTGTTTTACGCTTAACTTCGTTTTCTTTTTTACGCTTAAGTCTTTCTTCTGCTCTTTCAATAACAGAGTCAACTAAAGCATTTGCAGATTCAACATGCTCAACTAAGAAATGGTCAAAGTTATCTTTAACAGCATTTTCAACAAGCTTAGTAGCCTGTGTTGATGTTAATTTATCTTTTGTTTGACCTTGGAATTGTGGCTGAGGAATAAATGCACTTAAAATACCGTAACCTGCAGCTAAAATATCATCAGCTGTAAGTGTGCTTGCTTTTTTATAGCCTCTCATTTCTGCAAATTGACGAACTGATTTTGTTAATGCAGCTCTAAAACCATTTTCGTGAGTACCACCTTGTGGAGTTGGAACAATATTACAGTATGATGATAGCTTAGTTTCGCCATTCATTGTCCAGCTAATAGCCCACTCTACTTTACCTTGATTATCTGCAAAGTCTACTTTACCTGCAAATGGTACATCTGTAATTGCAATTTTACCTTTTAAGTCTTCAATTAGGCAGTCTTTTAAGCCGTGCTCATAATGGAAGACTGCATCACGAGGTGTTGAGTTACCATCTGACATTTCTGCAGCGTCTTCATCTTTCCAAACAATAGAAATACCACCATAAAGGTAAGCTTTTGCTCTTACTTGTTTGTATAGCTTTTTAGAAATAAACTCAACTGTTTCAAAAATTGTATCATCAGGGTAAAATCTAACCATTGTACCCCTTCTGTTTTTAATAGGACCTTTATCAATTAATCCTGTAGTAGCAATACCACATGAAAATTCTTGGGCGTATAAATTACCATCACGACATACTTCAACAATAACTTTTTTACTTAATGCGTTAACAACAGATAAACCAACACCATGTAAACCACCTGATGTGTTATATGCTTTATCTGAGAACTTACCACCAGAGTGAAGTGTTGTCATAATAACTTCTAAAGCTGGCTTGTTATATTTAGGGTGATTATCAACCGGGATACCACGTCCGTTATCTCTAATAGATACTGAGCCATCCTCATGCTTTGTAAACCAAATTTTATCAGCGTGTCCTGCAACAGCCTCATCCATAGAGTTATCTAAAATTTCAGCTACCATGTGGTGAAGCGCCTGCGAGTCTGTACCACCAATGTACATACCAGGTCTTTTTCTAACTGGTTCTAAGCCTTCTAATACTTCAATTTGACTTGCATTATATTGTTGATTCATGAATATTTGCCCTAATTTATTGATCAATTGTTTATAAATAATTTGTGTTAACTAGGCTATAATACTCTTTTTTGAGTGTTTTTTCAAGATTTTATAATTTAAGATATATTATAATAAAAAAACAAAGCCCAGAGTAATTAAATTACACTAGGCTTTGTTATATCGATATGCTATAAAGCTGCAAGTAACTTACCAGCAAAACTCCAATTAGGCTTTTTACTTTGATAGTAACTACACTTAAAAAAGTTATCAAAACGACCATCTGTTAAGATAAGCAATATACTATATGAAGGTGAATAACCATAATTCATAACACTGACTGTAATGCCAACCCCTTGATCAAACCCTAAGCGTTTATTTTGTGAGATTAAGAAATTTTCAAACTCACAAATTTTAAACACATAGCCATTTGCTGTAATACCAAAGTGCAGTCCATCATCATTACGATTACCATAGTGAAGAACTTCAAGCTTATGGTACATGCCTAAACTTTTAATTAAAGTATAAGCATAAACCCCACTAGCAACACCAGAATTTGCCAAATGCTGGAAAACCTGCTGTTTTGATGTAAAGCGATTAAGAACAAACTTCGTCCATAAATACAAAAAGAAAAACTTAATCATAAAAGCTCCTTTTTTATACAATAGAAATTAAGATTTAAACTTCAAAACACTTTTAGATTCTACCATTCGAACCTTAATACCTCCTTCTTCTAAACATTTTAAAAGAGTATCTCGATGATATAAATTAATTGGAACGCCATTAGGCGTACCTTTTAACTCTTTATCTGTAGCTAGATACTTAAAGTCTTTCATATTTTTAAGACCATAAGGTACATGTTTGTCTTCATCTACTCCGTATAATGAAATTTGCTTTTGCTGACACTCTTGCTGCAAAGCACTAATATCAGTAAAAGCTGCAGCTTTAAAAAACAAAGCTCCTTCTTTAAAATGAACAACCCTTAAGCCATTTTCTGTTAGCATCCAACGAAAACCGTGGAAGTACAGCTCAGCTTTAATATCTCTAAATAAAATATGAAAGCCGTAAATATGCAGGGTACACTCGTCTAAATTTGTGTTACCAATATTGTTTTTATTAACAAGATCAGTTCCATATGTTAGTTTAAATACATTGCACGAAAATGCGTAGTAAAAAAACTGTAACACATTTATAAAAATTTTAGTGTTCATAAACACCTCTTGTGTTTTTAAGATTAATTAAATAAATTGGATTAGGGTGTATATGTATTATATAGATAATAACAAATGATTTTTCAAGCAATAATTAAAAAA
>PTJW01000108.1 GCA_002937495.1 Pseudomonadota bacterium
AGTTCTGCTAATTTTAATTTATCTTTACCAAAGCAATATAATTGTAAATCAAAATTATTAAGTAGGGGTTTTAGTTCTGTAAAGTCTGCTCCTTTACCATCACCACCCATTAATAAGTGTAACTTGCCATTTACTTTTAATCCATCTAGGCAAGCAACTAAGCTGCCAATGTTTGTAGCTTTAGAGTCATTAATCCATTTTACGCCATTATTAAAGTGAGCAAGTTGACATCTATGATTTAAACCAGCGTAGTCACAAATAGCTTTTTTAGTTATATTTTCATCTAATTTTAATGGTGAAATTAAAGCATAAACTGCTAGTATATTTAATAAATTATGCTGCCCAACTAGCTTAATTTCATCTTCATTTAATAATAGTTCATCATTAAAGTATAAATGAGATTTATTGCTTTCTTCTTTGATATAATATTCTGAATTATCAATACCAAAGCTAACTTTATTAAAGTTGTTTTTAGGGTTTGTGAAGCTGTCTTGTTGGTTAAAAATAGCTAATTTAGTGTTATTAAATACATTATGTTTAGCTAAATTATAATCTTCGTAAGAATCATATCTATCTAGATGATCAGGACTTAAGTTTAAATGAACTGCAGATGTTGGCTTTAATGATTTTAAAGTTTCTAATTGAAAGCTTGAAAGCTCTAAAACATATGCATCAAAATCATTATCAATAACATCTAAAACAGGTACACCAATATTACCACCTAAACTAACATTAACGCCATTTGCTTTTAAAACTTCATAACATAATGTTGTAACAGTTGATTTACCGTTTGATCCTGTAATTGAAATTATAGAAGGATATTTGTCTTTTTTTAATAGCTCTTGTGCAAAAAACTCAACATCGCCAATAATTTCAGTACTGTTAGATTCTGCTTGTTTAAATTCAGTTTGTCTAATATCAACACCAGGGCTTACAATTAGCAAGTCAGCATTGTTCATCCATTCTTGATTAAATGAGCCAGTATGAATAGGTAGTTTATCCTCAACTTCTTCTAAATTTGGAACATTTTGCCTTGTATCAATAACACAAAGCTTATCATTAGGATATTTTTTTAATAAATAATTAACAGTACTAAAACCAGACTTACCTAAGCCGATAACACAAACATTTCTCATGGTTTATACTTTCATTGTTATATTTAAGAGCTGGCAGGCAGTTTCTCTGTCTGAATAATGAACTGTTTTATCACCAATAATTTGATAATCCTCATGTCCTTTACCGGCAATTAAAATAATATCGTCTTTAGATGAGTTATCTAACGCATATTTAGTAGCTTCAAATCTATCTTGTAGAATAATAACATCATCTTTATTATTTAAACCTTCAAAAATGTCTTCAATAATATTATTTGCATCTTCAGTTCTAGGGTTATCATTTGTAATAATAATTTTATCTGCTAAGCTTTCAGCTGATTTAGCCATAAGAGGGCGTTTTGTAGTGTCTCTATCTCCGCCACATCCAAAAATACACCAAAGTTTATTTTTAGTGTGCTTTCTGCTTGCTTGTAATGCTTTTTCTAAGGCATCTGGTGTGTGTGCATAATCAACAATAATTGTAGCTTGCTTTTTATTGTTAAAAACTTCCATTCTGCCAACTACAGGATTTAATTTTGTTGCAGCTGCAATAATATCTTCAGTATTAAAGCCAAGAGATACCATAGTTGCGAATGCTTGTAGAATATTTAAAACATTAAATTTACCAATAAGTTTTGTAGAAATTACAAAGTTACCATAGCTTGACTGAATACTAATATTTAAACCTTCTTGCGAATATTCAATATTTTGAGCATAAACATAGTTTTTAAAACTTTTTGCTAAGTTTTCATTTTCTGTACAAATAGCAATAATAGATTTTTTATCTTTAATTAAATCAGCCAGCTTTAAGCTATAATCATCATCTAAATTTAAAATATTAGCCTTTGTATTAAATTTTGTGAATAATACTGACTTTGCTGTAAAGTACTCTTCCATAGTTTTATGGTAGTCTAAGTGGTCTTGCGTTAAGTTTGTAAAAATAGCAGTATCAAAGTTAACATTATCAACTCTGTTTTGTACTAAGCCATGTGATGAAACTTCCATAGTTACTGTATTTGCACCTTGTTTAACAAAATTTGCAATATTTTCTTGAATATCTAAAGCTGAACCTGTAGTGTTTTTAGCTTCTTGTAGTTTACCGTAAAAACCATTACCAATTGTACCCATTGTAGCAGCTTTAAAGCCAATTAAATCAATCCACTGGCAAACAAGTTGAGATATTGTAGTTTTGCCATTTGTACCGGTAATACCAATAATATTTGCTTTTTGTGAAGGTGACTGATAAAAATTATCAGCAATTTTTGATAACTTAGAATTTAAGTTTTTAATATAGATAATAGGAGTGTTCTTAACAATTTCAACATAATCTTGCTGTTCATCATTATCTGCTAAAATCGCAGAAACTTCATTTTCAATTGTATTAGGGATGAATTTACGAGCATCAACACTATGCCCTTTAATAGCACAAAATAAAGTGCCTTTTTTTGCCTGTCTACTATCTAAAGTTATATTATTAATTTCAATATCTAATAGTTCAGCTTTTGTAATTCCACTTAATATATTTGATAATTTCATAAAAAGTTTAATCCTTTTTAGTTTTTATTTTTGATAATATATTACTATAAAACTATTAATTTGGCAAATCTATGTTTGTATATAGGCTATATACACATGAAAAAAGCTACTAATATAAAAATTAGTAGCTTAAAATACCGCAAAAAGTTTATACATTAAGAAATTCCTTGAGAGGGGTGTAGGCCAAAGTTATCAATCATTACTGCATTAAGATGACGCAAGTCATCACGGTAAGATTGTGCTCGTTCGTCGTTGCCTAGCTCAGTATGTTCTTGAACTTTTTTTTCAATCAAAGAAATTTCTTTAGATAGTTCTTCAGGGTTGTTAATACGCATGACTGCGCTCCTTGTTAGAGTGTTTTTAAGAAAAGTTTGTTTCGTATATATAATTGTATACCTATATTTTTGCTTCGTCAAGGGATATATAATAAAAAGTTGATGTCAGGCTTATTTTTTTATATATTTACATAACCAAATCCAAAATGCCAAGTAAACTTACTGGAATTTCGATAATAAAAAAGGCAGAGATTATTCTCTGCCTTTTATTTTTTATATATATTACTTAGTTAAAGCTTTAA
>PTJW01000109.1 GCA_002937495.1 Pseudomonadota bacterium
TAGACTTAAGCTTATTGAATCAACCGTTCTTAATTATTTTTAATAACACCCTACTCTTACGAGTAGGGTGTTTTTTTGTATAAATATCTGTTGATATTTATAACTCATATATAATGCATTCTTTTTAGTAATACTTGATTATATAAAATATATAGGTTAAAATTATTGGTATATTATAAAAGAAAGGCATATTAAATGAATATAAAAAAAGGTGCAATGTTTGGCTTAGATGCAAGAATTGCTTTAGCTATATTTGGAGCTTTATCGGTAATAAGTGGCGCAGCTTTATATTCTGCTATTCAAGAAAGTAAAATTACTTTATTAGTTACTGATATTAATGAAATAGCAAAAGCTTATGAACAATATTACTTAGATACAGGGGTTCATATTAGAACGAATGTAAGTTCTAATAATAATGAAATTAGAACTGTTACAGAAGAGATTTTAACATCTAACCTTAAAGGATGGAAAGGTCCATATTTTAATTATATTGATGAATCTGTTAATGAAACAGGCTATTTAACTTATGGTAAACTTGGAGTTAGGTCTATGCATTACTTTATAATGAAAGAAGGTGTTTGGGGTGGGAGCACTTCACCAGGGCCTACATACAAATGTAATAGTGGTGATTTATGTCAAGTTTGGGTGGTTTTACATGAGTTAGAGCCTTATTTAGTTGATGGTGTTGAGATGTTTTTTGATGGAGTTGTAGGCTATAACTCTGGAAGAGTTAGAGTTGTTACTAAAGATGATGATGCTAATGGTAAGTACGCAACTCTTGCCGTAAAATTTTTAGAATTTAAAAAATAAAAAAGCACCCATTTAAGGGTGCTTTAAAAGATCTTTCAAAATTAAAGAATCGAATATTTCTTTGGTTTTATGTACTTTAGATAAACGAAGTTTGCGTGATATTGACTTTAAGTGCTTTGCTTCTGATGCTTTTTTAGCTGAGTGTATAGCATAGTCTTTTATTTCAATATCGTTAAACTCGGGGTGAGTTGCAATTAAGATTAGCTTACCTTTGTTATAGTTATAGCTTACAGCAGCATTTTGCTGGCCGTGTAAAGTGTTATATGTTGCAAGTGACTCTAGATTATTATTTAGAAAAACAGGACCTCCAGAATAAAAGCAATTGTGTAACATTCCATTATTTAGTTTTAATGAACATGCATTACTTGAAAGAGCATCGTTATTATATAAGTTATTAAAGCATAGCTCTTTAATTGAGCCTAAGGCAACAGTTGGAACAAGACCTAATGTATCAGTTGATGTGATTTGATAGTTTTTTGCATTAAATTGAATATGAGTGCAAGCATAGTAAGCTCCAGCGCATATTCCGTAATATAAACCTCCGTTATATATAAATTTCTTTATTATGTTATTGCCTTGACCTTTTAGTTTTTCATAAAAGCCTTTAGAGAATCCTCCTGGCATAAATAAAGCAGCTACATTGTTATCTAATGCATTTAGTTTAATGATAGAAGTAGCATCGGTAAATTCAATACTATAAGTTTTTGAGAAAATAGATTCTAACCAAATTTTAAGATAATTGACAGAGTCAGGTATTTGGCCATAATCTCGATATATCAAGATTTTTTTCATAATCTTACCTAAAAAGACAATTAAGAAGTATCTACATATAATAACACTTTTTTATCTAAAGTAAATATTTTTATAAAAGTAAAAAAAGAGCTTGAATTGTTTGTTGTGAATAGTATATATTGTTGATTCTTAAATTACTTATGTTCTATCTTTTTTTGGAGCAAGAATGCTTAATAAAACTTTGGTTTCAGTTGTGTTATTATCTTTTGCTGGAGCTGCTAATTGCCAAATAAAAAACTTTGCACAGAAAGCAAGACCTGTTTGTTTGTATGAATTTCCTGAAGATAATGCCATAATGAATGGCTATTTAATGTATAAACAGCAAATATTATTTGCTTTACAAGAAGGTTCATTAACACATAAGCAGGCTGAAAGTATGCTAGATGATTTAAAAGGAATTAAATTAGAAATAGAGAATCAGAGAAATTGTGAATTACCAGGTTTATATATTTCAGATGATTTATAACCTCGAAGGTTGAATTTTCAACCGGCCCTCTGATATAGAGGGCTTTTTTTTATGTCTCTTGTATAATATGATATAAACTGATAGACTATTTTTATAGATATATATAATAAGAAAGGGTATACTTTATGTTTGAACAGTATATATTAACATTTTTAGCATTATGGCTAATTATTATGACAATTATTGTACAGCAGTTTACAGCAATTTTTGTTAATAGAAAGTATGGAAAGTTTGTACCAGGTAAGTTTGATAATGACTTGGGTCCTGAATCTTTTATTTTTAGATCAGATAGAACTTTTAAAAATTCATTAGAAAATATTGTTCAGTTTATTGTACCTGTTATTTTAGCAATTCATTTAGATGTTTATAATATGGCACTTGCAGTAATAGTTTGGATTTATGCTATTGCAAGAATTGGCCATATGGTTGCTTACTATAAGTCAACATCTAGTAAGAACCCTAGCCTTAAGAGTTATTTCTTTTTACTAGGTTTTCTAATGAATGTAATTTTAATGGTAATGGTTTTAATACAAATTTTTACAATATAGAAAGGTTTTAATAGATGCAATTAGTTGATGTTCAGGAAAAAGTAATTAAAGGCTTAGTAGTAAGAACAAATAATAAAGCAGAGCAATCTGCAGATACAGCTAAAATTCCTGGTTTGTGGGGTGATGTTGCATCAAATCATTTTTCTCATATGCTAGCAGGCTCAAAGGTATTTGGTGTTTATCATAACTACCAGTCTGATGTTAATGGAGATTATGATTTACTAGTAGGTGCAGATAAGTTTGCAGATAGTGCTGAAAACTTAACTTCTGTAACTATTAAACAAGGAAAATATTTAAAGTTTAATGCTATTGGTGAAATGCCAGATGTGTGTATTGCATTATGGATTGAGATTTGGAAATACTTTGAATCTCAAGAATGTGAATATACACGAGCATACTCTACAGATTTTGAAGAGTATACATCAGATGGCTTAAATATTTATATTTCTGTTAAATAAAAAGGATAAAAAAATGCAGCAATTAGAAAGTTATATTGCCAAGGTTGATAATTTCCCTAAAGAAGGTATTAAGTTTTATGATATATCTCCTTTAATGAAAGAAAAGAT
>PTJW01000011.1 GCA_002937495.1 Pseudomonadota bacterium
TAGTAAAGTAAGAATATGGGAAATTTAGTAACATATAGCATATTATTTGGTTCTGCATTTTTAGCTGCGTCATTATTCCCAGCTCAGTCAGAATTACTGCTTACATCACTGATTGTTAGTGAAAAATATAGTGTATTAATTTTGCTTGCTGTAGCATCAGCAGGTAATGTTGTTGGTTCTATTTTAAATTACTATATCGGTAGATACTTAATGCACTTTAAAAATCATAAATATTTCCCAATTAAAGAAAATATGTTAGAAACTAGCAAAAAGTACTTCAAAAAATACGATTCAAAAATTTTACTAATGGCTTGGATGCCTGTAGTTGGAGACCCATTAACTGTTGTAGCAGGTGCATTTAGAACAAATATTTGGATGTTTATTTTACTAGTTTCAATTGGTAAAACATTTAGATATATGATTGTAATAGGTACAGCACTTGCAATTATTTAAGAAGAAAAAGAAATTATGAACATTAAAGTTGAAATCAATACATTTGAAGAAGATACAAATTTAAATAAAGCATCTTTAGAATATGGTTCTAAAAAACCAGATTGGTTAAGAGCAAAAGCTCCAATGTCTAAAGAGTTTAATGAACTAGATGCATTAGTAAAAAAACAAAAGCTTAATACTGTTTGTGAGTCTGCAATGTGCCCGAATAGGGGTGAATGCTGGAAATCAGGACATTTAGCAACTATGATTTTAGGAGATATTTGTACTCGTACTTGTGCATTTTGTAATGTTAAAACAGGTAAACCAGGATCTGTAGATAAAGATGAACCTAAACGCTTAGGCGAAATGGTTGCAAACCTAAACCTTAAACATATGGTTATGACATCTGTTGATAGAGATGACTTAGATGATGGTGGCGCATCACATTGGGTTGAATGTATTGAAGCTATTAGAGAGCACAGCCCGTCAACTACAATTGAAATTTTAACACCAGATTTCAGAAGAGCAGAATCATCAATTGACTTAGTTGCTGATGCTCGCCCTGATGTATTTAACCATAACTTAGAAACTGTACCAAGATTATATAGAGAAATTAGACCATCTGCTAGATACTTTGCATCTTTAAGATTATTACAAAGAGTAAAAGAAAGACAGCCAGACTTATACACTAAATCAGGTATTATGGTTGGTTTAGGAGAAACTTATACAGAAGTACTACAAGTAATGGATGACTTAAGAGAAGCAGGTGTTGACTTTTTAACAATTGGACAATACTTAAGGCCAACAGAAAAACATTACCCAGTAAAAGAATATGTAACTCCTGAGCTATTTAAAGAATATGAAAGAATGGCTAAAATTAAAGGTTTCTTAATGGTTTCTGCTAGCCCGATGACTCGTTCATCATATCATGCAGATAAGTTCTTCAAAGATCTTGTAGAAGCTAAGCGTAAAAAAGATGCTGAACTAGGTTTAATTGACTAAAATAAATATAATTAACTAAATATTAAAAGAAACTTATAGAAGTTTCTTTTTTTTATTGCTATATTGTAAGCAGTGATTAATAAAAATTAAAAGGAGGCTTATAAAATGACTTTAAAATATATTTGGCAATTTTTAAAAGAAGAAAAACGCTTTAAGTATAGCATGTTGCTAATGTCAATTTCGATTGTATTGATGGTAAGTAATCCTTATTTATTATCACAAGTAATTAAACAAGCAACTATTGAAAATGCTACAATTAATGGATTTTTAGTAGCTTTAGCTATTTATGTTGTTGCATCTATTGCTAATAACTTTATTGTGCTGTCTGATATTATATTATCTACAAAAATAGTTTCAAAGATTGCTAAAAAATCAAATGAATTTTTATTTACTAAACTATCAGAAAAATCAGTTAGTTTTATTTACAATAATAGCTCTGGTAATATTGGTAGCAAGGTATCGCAGGCATCTAATGCATGTAAGCGTTTCTACATAACTTTTTTCCAGGGGATTATTCTTGAATCATTATTATTTATTGGTTTTATGGGATACCTTATACTAACATTACCAATTGTTGGCTTTGTTATTTTATTTAATTCTTTTTTATACTTAATAGTTTCTTTAAAGTTAGGTAAAAAGATTAAATCAAATCAAAAAAAGTTTGTAGAATCAACTAACAAATTAACAGGTTTTATTATTGATTCTATTTCAAATATTATGTTAATGAAGTCATTTTCTAATGTTAGTAATGAAAAATCAGTTTTATTGCCTTTAAATGCAGTTAACTATAAAAAGTCTCGTAAGTTTGGTAATACAAAAGCAGTTTATGATTTCTTTACTAGAATTTTTTGGATTCTAAACTTTCTGTGTTTTGTAGGTATCGCTGGTTACTTATTATTTGATAAGAAAATAACAATTGACTTATTTGTTGGCTCATATGCAGCAGTTACAATGTTAAATATTCGTTTAAGACTATTACTTATGCAAATTGACAACTACTTTGAAACAACTGGAACTATTGATAACGCTTTAGAAAAAATCTTATCAGAAAATAAAATTACAGATGCAGAAAATGCAGTTGATTTAAAGTTTGATAATGGTAACATTGAATTAAAAGATGTAGATTTTTCATATAATGATAATGAAAATGTATTCTCAAAGTTTAATTTAACTATTAAAAATGGCGAAAAAGTTGCTATTATTGGTAAAAGTGGCGCTGGTAAATCTACTATTGTAAATATTTTACAAAGATTTTACGATATTAATAATGGTAATGTATTACTTGCTGGGGTTGATATTAAAGAATTAAAGCAAAACTCATTAAGAGAGAATATTTCATACATTCCTCAAGAGCCAGGTTTATTTAGTCGTTCTGTATTTGACAATATTGCATACGGTAAAAATAACGCAACAAAAGAAGATGTTATAAAAGCTGCTAAATTAGCTAGCGCTCATGAATTTATTGAAAAACTACCTAATGGTTATGATGAAATAGTAGGAGAAAGAGGCTTTAAATTATCTGGAGGTCAAAAGCAAAGAATTGCTATTGCCAGAGCTATTTTAAAAGATTCTCCAATTATTATTATGGATGAGGCTACATCTGCTTTAGATTCTCATTCTGAAAAGCTAATTCAAGAGTCTATGGAAAAGCTTTTAGGAAGCAAAACATGTATTATTATTGCTCATAGACTATCTACAATCAAATCTATGGATAGGGTTATAGTACTTGATGAAGGTAAAATAGTACAAGATGGGTCTCATAAATCATTAATTAGACGCAAAGGTTTATATAAAGAGTTATGGAATCTACAGCAAGATGGATTTATGGCAACTGAATAAAAAAAGACCCTCTACATTGTAGAGGGTTTTCTCGAGACATCATGAGAAAAAGCAGTGGTATTCTGTTCTCACTAACCATTAATAAATTTATTTAATTGGCTTTAATAGAATTAATCACATTTACTAATATTATTAATAAGCATGATTAGGATAAATCGTAAGGTTTAATAATTAACTAAACCTATTGTAGTGTTAAAAAAAGATTTTTCAAGAGTATTAATGTATTTTTTTTTATGCTATAATCTTTCAGGTTGTTAAAATATTATTTTAAAGGAGTGTTTATGGCTAAAATTCAAGCTTTACTATTTGATTGTGACGGTGTTTTATTAGAGTCTGAAAAGTTTTTAAAAAAAGAAATTCATGACTGGTTACTAGCAAACTATAGCAATTTTGAAATTTCATTTGATGATTTTTACAAAACAACAAGGGGGCAGGCCTTTAGACATACAATTAATTACTTAAATGAAGAACTAAATATTAAAGTAGGTGAAGACTTTTTTGAAGCTGCTGAAAATATCTTCTTTAGTAAATACAAGTCAATTACAGTAAAAATGAATAATATTGATGAAGTTTTAAACTCTCTTAGTGACATGCCTAAAGCGGTTTGTTCAAATGGTTTAGTTGATTTATACGCTGATACTTTAGAACATCACGGTATTAAACATCATTTTAATACATTCTTTGGAATTGAGACTACTCAAAACCTTAAACCAGCACCAGATATGTTTTTACAAGCAGCAGAAAGCTTAAATATTCCTATTGAAAACTGTTTAATTATTGATGATAGCTACCTTACAGGTGTTCCTGCAGGTAAAGCAAGTAATGCAGGTGTTGTAGTTGGTTTTGCATCAGATGAGTTTGTTGAAGATTACATGATGCAAGATGCAGGTGCTGATTATATTATTAGAGACTTAATTGAACTACCAGAAATTATTAAACAAGTAAACAAAGGATAAAAATAATGAAAAAGGTACAAGCTATTTTATTTGATTGCGACGGAGTTTTACTAGACAGTGAAATGCCTTTAAGAAAGCAAATTCACAAATGGTTATTAGATATAGATGGTTATAACATGACATCAAACATTTTAATGGACTTACTAAGAGGTAAAAACGCAAAACAAGTTGTAGAAATACTTACAGAAAAAGGCTTAAACTTACCTAAAGACTTTGAACAAAAAATTATTACATTTGTTAAAGCAGAATATCCTACATATACTACAAAAATTGAAAATGTAGAAGAAATGTTAGAGTCATTAAATGATATGCCTAAAGTTATTTGCTCTAATGGTTTAGCAGAAGTGTTTTCTCAAGCTATGAAGGTTAAATCAATTGATAATCATTTTAAAGGTTACTTTGGTAGAGATAATACAGGCTTTGCCAAACCACACCCCGGTGTTTACTTAGCAGGTGGCGAGTTTTTAAATACAGATATGCAAAACTGCCTTATTGTTGAAGATTCTGCAACATCAGGATTAGCTGCAGCTAAAGCAAGTAATGCAGGTGTTATTGTTGGTTTTACAGGTTCTGGTGCTGATGCAGAAGAACTAAAAGCAGCAGGGGCTGATTATATTATTGAAGACCTAACAGAACTTAAAGCTTTAGTAAATAAGTTAAACGCATAATAAAAAGCACTCAAATGAGTGCTTTTTATTTATTTAGTGTAAACTCTAAAAGTCATTTATTGTTTTAAAATCATTAGCTTTTACTAATTCTAAAATACTTGTTTTTATATTAACTTTTATTGAATAAGAATTCTAATTTTGCTATAATTCATTAGATAAGACAAAAAGGGCAAATTATGACAAGTAAATTAGTAAAAGTAAAAGATTTATCTGTAAGTTTTAACAACGATGGAAACATTGTAGATGTTTTAAAAAATGTAAACTTTGAGATTGAACAGGGTACATGCCTTTGTTTAGTTGGTGAAAGTGGTTCTGGTAAGTCACTTTCTGCTTACTCTATTGTAGATTTACTGCCTAAAAAAGCATTTATTAAATCAGGTAAAATTAAATTTAATGGTATTTACTTAACTGATTTAGACGAAAAAGAAAAGCAAAAAATTAGAGGTAACCAAATAGGATTTATTTTCCAAGAGCCTCTATCTGCTTTAAATCCATTATTTACTGTAGGTAAACAAATTGAAGAATGTCTTAAATTACATACTAAACTTAACAAGCAAGAACGCTATAAAAAAGTTATATCTTTACTTAAAAAGGTGCAAATTGATAACCCTGAAGTGCGTTTTAATGCATATCCACATGAACTATCAGGCGGTCAACGACAAAGAGTTTGCATTGCTATGGCACTAGCTAATAAATGTAAGCTATTAATTGCAGATGAGCCAACAACAGCCTTAGATGTTAGCGTTCAAAAAGAAATTTTAGATCTCATCAAGCAACTACAAACTGAAAATAACCTTGCAGTATTATTTATTACACATGATTTTTCAGTAGTTGAAGAAATGGCTCAATATGTAGCTGTAATGAAAAAAGGTGAAATTGTAGAACAGGGCGGATTAAGAAAAGTCCTAGATGCAGCTGAAAATGCTTATACTAAAAAACTATTAAATTCAATGCCTGGTAAACAAGACTACCTAGAAGAATCTAGCAGTAATGAAAATATATTAAAAATCAAGAACTTAAATAAAGCGTTTAAATCTAAAACTAGCATATTTAAGTCTATGAAAATTAAAGCAGTTGATAATATTAGCTTTAATCTTTCTGCTAAGCAAACTTTAGCAATTGTTGGAGAAAGTGGCTCGGGTAAATCTACATTAGTAAGGTGTATTACTAGATTAATTACGTCTGATTATGGAGAGATTAACTTTTTAGGGACTGATTTAGCTAAAGCTAAGTCTAAACAGCTTAGAAATGCTAGAAGAGAAATGCAAATGATTTTCCAAGATCCTTTAGATAGCTTAAATCCACGAATGAGAATATTTGATTCTGTTGCTGAAGGATTAATTGCATATAATGTAATGCCTAAAGATGAAATTAGACCTTACTTAGAGAAAATCTTTACTGATTGTAAGCTAAACCCTTCAGATTTAGACCGTTTACCAAGTGATTTTTCAGGCGGGCAAAGACAAAGAGTTTGCATTGCCAAAGCTATTGCTATGAAACCTAAGCTACTAATAGCTGATGAAGCGGTTTCAGCACTTGATTTATCTGTTCAAAAAACAGTATTAGGGTTGCTAAACGAGCTTAAAGATAAATATAACCTAAGTATTTTATTTATTACTCATGATTTAAGAGTTGTTAAAGAAATTGCAGATTCTGTAATTGTTATGCAAAATGGTAAAATTGTAGAGCAGGGCGTAACTAAGCAACTGTTTAATAATCCAAATAATGATTATACGATTAAATTATTAAAAGCAATACCTGGTGATTTTTAATATAATATTTGTAAAATTATTGAAATTATATAAAAATAGAGTTATAATTTTGATACTTTCTTAATAAAATTTGGAGTATTTATGTGTGAGTTGATATCTGATGAACTATTAAATGCAGCTAGAAAAGTAGTAAGTAATGAGGAAAATGGTGTTAAGCTAAAATTCTTTAAAATAGAACCTCATGCAGACTACCAACCAATTTCAAATAAAGAAATTGAACTTATTAAACTTGAATTTGAAAATCTTTACAATCCATATAATGTATTAGGTAGAGAAACTCAAAGAGCTATTAAACTTATTTCTAATATTTTAGTTTCAGCCGAAAATACTTGTTACACATGCACAATGCAAATGTACTACAAAGTAAAAGGCTATGACTATATGACAGAAAAGTCTATACTTAATTCTAGTTTAATCTTAACGAATTAATTAATATAAGAGAGCCTTGGCAACTAGCCAGGGCTATTTTTTTATTTGCATAATAATGTAAAAAGCAGGGGCATAATGCAACAACAGCCTAATTTATATTTATAATCTAATTAAATAAATTAAGTTTAATGTAAATATAAGGTAAAAAGGGCTTCTATCAATTTATATCTATTTGTCGCATAATGTATATTATGTAATATTAAACGTATAAAAAATACTAGCAAGGGCTTATTACAGCCTTGCTAGTTAACTATTCGATATTAAGATGTATCTTTTATTTACTTAGAGATTCTCGGTCCTTTTGTATTAAGTTTCGTGTGCTTTCAGCTAATTTCTTATGGCGAGTTTTCTTACCTTGCTTGCTTTTTGCCACTACAGCAAAGCCTGCTGTTACTAAAAACACTACACATAAAGCTATTTCAAACATTATTACTCCTGTAAAAGTTAGTTTATTAAGATAAAATGTGTGTTAAGTATAACAAATAACTAGGCAAAATCAAGCTATGATAAAAAATAAGGAGATATATTTAAATATCTCCTTACTATATAGTAACTTAGCTATTGGTTAGTCACCGCCTCCTCCGCAGCCACCATCACCACCTGAGTCACCATAATCGAAAAACGCTGAATCTGCCGTTCCTGTTTTACCCTTACTCCCATTTCTGCCAGAACGATTACCTCTTAGTCCGCGGATAATCCCTACTATTACTACAATAACAGCAATAAATCCCAAAATAACCAGAATATTATCGCCGGTGCTTGCTTCTGCACCCATGTTATTCTCCTTATAAAAGCAAAAAAATGTTTAAATATTATAAGAACTATAGCATTTTAAGTCAAATAAAAGCAGTTACTGGTAAGTAACTGCCTTATAAATAATTAAATTTTATTAGTATCGAAGCCTAGTGCTAACATTGCCTCAAGCATTTTTGAATTAACTGGAGCTGTAAACTTCATCATTCTATTCTTATTTGGGTGTTTAAACTCGATATCTCTTGAGTGTAAACACATTTTAACCTTTTTACCATTTGGTAATGAGTTTTGTGAATGATCGTTATACTTACCATCACCTAAAATTGGAGTGCCGATTGCTTTCATATGTACTCTAATTTGATGAGTTCTTCCTGTTTCAATTTCTACTTCTAATAAGTGAAAATCTTTGTTTCTAGCTAGCCTTTTATAAAATGTTTTAGCTTCTTTACCTCTAGATACATGTACTTTCATTTGCTCTCTGTTATGAGCTGTAAATACTTTTTCTACATTAAAGTCAATCTCACCTTGAGGGTCTTGTAAGTTACCTTTAACAATAGTTAAATATCTTTTATGAGTATGTCTTTTTGAAAATTGGTATGATAAATCTTTAGCTACTGATTTATTTTTAGCTAATACTAAACATCCTGATGTCTCTTTATCTAGTCTATGAACTAACTTAGGGTGATTTTCAGGGTAAACTTCTGCAAATAGTCTATCAATGCTTTTTTCTTGTCCTGTACCAGCTTGTACAGTAATACCAGCTGGCTTATTGATAACAATAACATCATCATCTTCATACATAATCCAAGTTTTAGCATCTTTAATTTGCTTAGCTGTAAATAATGGCTTAGCTTGTGCGTTAGCTTCTAACATTTCTTCTTGAGTATGTAAAAATAAACCAGGAATTTTAACCATATCCCCTACTTTTAAAGTTTCATTACCCTTAATTCGTGAAGAGTTAAGCCTAATTTGGCCTTTTCTTGCCATTTTACGCACTAATGAGAATGACACATTGTACATATCAGCTAAGAATTTATCTAGCTTAATTTTATCATATTCTTTACCAATAGTTACAAGGTGTTTGTTTTGTTGTTCAGTCATGTATGTATCCTTTTATTTACAAACTCAATATAACTACTTATAGATAAAAAGGCAACAAAAAAGGACTGTATTAGCCCTTTTTATTAAATAATTTAAACTTCAAATATTATTTTTTACCTCTTAATATGCCCAGGTATTGATCAAACTTAACTTCAAACTCATCTACCATAAATAATTCTTTAATAAAGTTTGCATATGTTATAGACCTTGAGTGTTGTCTAAACATAGCGTCTCTAAACATCATATCTTCAGTTAATTTATAGTCTTTTTCTAAATAAACACCAACTTGCTTATCATTAATAAAGAAATCTACAACATCTTTCATTAAATTAACATCTTCTACAAATGGAGTATGCCCTGCACCTTCAACTGCTAAAATTCTGCAATTTGGAATACACTTAGCTAGCCTTACACCGCCTGAAATATTAACCATACGATCTTTTGTACCATGAATTACTAATGTTGGAGCTATTATATTTTGTGTTTCGCCAACACTAGAAAATCTGCCGCCACAAACAAAGTGTGATACTAATGCCCTTTTATTAATTTTATATTTATTAAGTTTTTCATCTAAGTATTTTTCAATAATTTCTGGGTGCTTATTTTGAAATTCTTCAGTAAATGAATAGTCTTGCATTCTAATTAATTTCTCATGGTTTTTTATATTTTTAATACCTTTCTTAATGGTATTTTTTGTATCCATGATATTTTTAACATCAACTTCAGACTGAAATGAACCAAAGCTTGTACCTATTAATACTAATTTATTAATTTTAGATGGATTATTTAAAGACATCCTTTGCGCAATAAAACCACCCATTGAATGACCAATTAGGTAATAACTATCAATATCTAATAAATTTAAAATGTGTTGATATTCTTCTGCTTGTTCATCAACTGTAAATGTGATTTTATCAGGTGCGCCATCAACACTTGGGTTGTTAAATAGTACAACATTAAATTCTTTTGTTAAAATAGGTAAAGATTCGTACCATCTAAATGCACCCTCAGAAACTCCTGCAACGCAAACTAAAACCTTGCTTGTAGGCTTTTGTGCTTTATGGTATTGGTATATATTCTTATATTTTTTCTTTAGTACTTCGTTCATCTAAATTAATCCTGTAGTTTTAAATATTTCTTCTAGGTTAACAAAATATTATAAATTAAGCAATAAATAATAAAAAAAGCCTAATATATTATATATAATAGGCTTTTTATCGGCATTTTACACTTATCCAATAATTTTAAGGTTTGTTGTTTTACTTTTTAATGGCTTACGACCATCTGGGTAATATGCCTTAATATGTCGGTAAGCTTTTTTATTTAAAATATAAGCTTTAACTTCGGTTTTAAAATTAGCTGAAGAAGCAACACCTTTTCGTAACATCTTAATGATTTCTTCTAAATGTTGTTTAGTATTGGTTAAGTATATTTCGGTTTGCAGATTTAAATTTGCACCTGCTTTATAATTACGAACTGATTCATTAACATAACTTGCTACTTCATCATCTTTAACATTATCATAAATAGAAATGATTAAATGAATATTTTCAATGTTTTTAACTCTTTCTTTTTTTACAATATGGAAAATAATAACCGCTGATAAAAAAGAAAACAGTAAAAACAGTATAGCAATAGAAATAAACATATCCGTAAATATTATATTATCAAACATAACAGATAAACCTCTAAAGTGGTTTGTAATCTTTATTATTATATGTATTAAATCAAAAAAGTCTATAAAAAAAGACCCCTTAGCTATATTAAGAGGTCTTTATGTATATTATATATTAAGCTGATGCTTTAATAATCTATACTTTCGTAAAATTTCTTTAGATTTTATTTGGCTGATTTTATTATCTAAGTACTCTTGATACAATATGGTAGATTTAGGGGATAAACTTAAACCAATATTAAATAATATATCAGATTCATTATCTTTTAAAAAAGCCATATATCTTTCATAAAACTCAATTTGTTTATTTATTAAGGCATTTCTATTATAATGATTTTTTATATCAACTAATTGTCCTTGAAACTTTGAGAAACTATCTTTTTTAGCAATATAATCTAGCTTATTTTGATTTATTATTTTATTAGTTTTACTAATTAATAGTTTTTTATTAAACAGAAACTTAAGAATAAATAAAGCAATAAGAAGAATTGTTAGAATAGTGTTCATTTTAGATTAAATATCCATTAAAAAGCTATGATTTGTAAATAGATTATAACTGTATTATAAATATATGCAAATAAAAAAGAGCCTTGGTTTAAATTAACCAAGGCTTCTTAAGCTTATATCGTTATTATTAATGCACAGTGTCAGATGACTGAACCTCTGAACGGTAGATATATTCAACATTGTCACGGACTTTTATATTTAAAGCGTAACTTTTAAATATATCTTCTACTTCTCGAGGGTGCTTACCTGTCATTAAGTGATTTTGCAGTTCTTGATGCAAATGACCAATTTTTTGAGTAAGTTCTTGCATTTCAACCTGATAGTCAGCATCTGTATTTACTAAAGATAAAACCTCGTAAGCTTTATTTAAAGCTTGAGCCTTTAAGTTTTTATCATTTAAATAATGATGTGTAGCATTAAAGATGGCTAACGTTGTAGCAGAAAAGCTTTTTTGAGCCTTAACAATCAAAAAAATTAACCCAGCACAAACAACTGCTAATACTATTGCAATGATATTTACCAAAACGAGAATCCTCTTTATATTAAGAAAGTTATTATATATATTATATATTTTTTAAAAAAATTCAAGAGTATAAAAAAAGAGAGTTGCTAAACTCCCTACTTTTTATATTTCAATTGAATTTTTTATCTTAATAAATGTGTCTTCATCGATTACTTCAATATTAAGTTCTTCTGCTTTTTTAAGTTTAGAACCTGCTGATAAACCTGCAATTACTAAATCCGTTTTACTAGAAACTGCCGAGCCAACCTTTGCTCCACAAAGTTTTAAATAATCTTTAGCTTCAGCTCGTTTAACAGTTTGTAAAGTACCAGTTAAAACAATTACTTTATCTTTAAATGGATTTTCTAGAACTTCTTTTACTTCAAAATCTAAGATTTCAACACCTGCTTGTTTAAAGCTTTCAATAACTTGTAGTCCATGGTCTTTAATAAAGAAATGTATTATATTTTCTACATATTTCTTATTTTGCTTATTATTTGCAGATTGAAAGTCAGATAAAATATCTTTATTTTCCACGCACTTAATAAATCTATTTAAACTTAAATAAAACTGAGCAAGTTCAGCAGCTGTTTCTTTACCTACAAGCTTGATACCAAGGCTTGCGATAAATCTATCTAATGGAATTTGTTTCTTTTCTTTAATTGCAATTAAAATATTATCAATTGATTTTTCTTTGTAACCTTCTAAAGCAATAAGTTCATCACGGTGAGTGTGTAAATTATATAAATCTACCGGATTTTTAATATAACCTAACTCTAGCATTAATTTAATAAAGCTTTCACCAACTGAATCAATGTCAACATTATCTTTACTTACAAAATGTTTAATTGTAGCCTCAAGTTGAGCTTTACACTCCCATGAGTTTGTACATTGATATGAAGTATTGCTTGAATCTTGGTTAATAACTTCTTCAACCTCACCATTACAAACTGGGCAAGTTTTAGGGAATTCAAACTTTTCACCTCTTGGTTCTGCTTTTGCTGCAACTGCAGTAACTTTAGGAATAACATCACCTGCTCTAACTACAAACACATTATCGCCAACTCTAAGGTCACGCTCATTAATATAGTCAATATTATGCAATGTCGCGTTTGATACTACAACACCGCCAACTTCAACAGGTGTTAACCTAGCAACAGGAGTTAATGTACCTGTACGCCCTACTTGAATATCAATAGCTTCAAGAGTTGTTGTTTTTTCAATAGCCGGGAACTTATGCGCAATTGCCCATCTTGGAGATTTAGAAATAAAACCTAAACGCTTTTGCAGGTCAATTTCATTAACTTTATAAACCATACCGTCAATAGCAAAGCCTAGGTTTGGTCTATCTTCAATAGTTTTTCTGTAAAACTCTAATAACTCTTCTTCTGATTTAACAATTTTAGAGTTTGGAATTGTAGTCATACCCCACTCAATTAGTAAGTTGTGATATTCTTCTTGAGACTTAATTGTGAATTCAGAGCTTAGCTCACCCATTGAATATGCAAAAAAGCTTAATGGACGAGTTGCTACAACTGCAGGATCTTGCTGTCTTACAGAACCTGATGTAGCATTTCTTGAGTTTGCAAAAATTTTACCGCCTACTTTAGCCTGTTGATCATTCATTTTATCAAACTCATCATCATACATGAAGATTTCACCCCTAATATCAATAATTTTAGGAATATTAGAACCTTTTAGTTCGTGTGGTACATTCTTAATTGTTTTTGCATTTAAAGTTATATCTTCACCTGTTTGACCATCTCCACGAGTTGAAGCCTGTAGTAATTTACCATCTACATATCTTAAATTACATGAAATACCATCAATTTTATACTCTGCAAAAATATCAATTTGCTGAATATCTGGCAGGTTTAAGTAATTTCTAATTCTTTTGAAAAAGTCTGATACATCTTCATCTTTAAACATATTACTTAATGATAGCATTTTAATTTTATGTTCAACTGGCTCAAATGTATTTTTAATAGTTGAACTACCAACTGCATCACTTGGAGAGTTTTTTAGTTTTAAATGTGGAAATTGAGTTTCTAAGCTAATAAGTTCTTTTTCTAAGTTATCATACTCAAAATCAGAGATAACAGGCTCAGACTTATTATAATATAAGTCTTTATGGTAATAAATTTCATCAACAAGCTGTTTAATTCTATCTTTAGCTTGTTTTTCAGTTATAGTATTTTCTGCAAAATCGAATAAATCCATAATTTTTACCTTAGTTAATATATTTATTTTTTAAATCATTTTTTAATTGTTCACAATTGTTATATATATTCTTATAATAATTCATATATAACAGAGACTTTTCAGGTTCTTTTTTTAAGTTAAAGCTAGCAGTTTCTTGTTTTGCTTTATCTACTGTATCATCTATAATTTCTTTTAGTTCATCAATATCAAATAAAAAACCTAATTTTTTACTATAAGCACTGTATTCTTTTAAATTATTTATATATTCTGCAGAGTTATAATTATATTTTTTAATAAGAGCTTTGGTTGCTCCACCGCACATCATTAAACCTTTGTAGAAAAATTTTTTATCAGCATTGCTAATTTTTAATTTATTTTCATTCTTTACCTTACTCTTCTTATAAGGGTCATATTCAGTTTTAACAAAAACAGTTTTTCCAGGATTAGATTTATTTTTTATGTCATATTCAAGTATAATATGCCTAGAATTAGCATCTCCTTTAGGGTGAACTGTATATTTTTTAAATAAAATAATTCCATTAACACCTTTGTAGCTTTCATTAAAGCTTAATAAACCATTAAAGCATTTTTCATCATATATATTTTTATGATCTTTTAATCTATTTTGTTCTATAGCACCATTATGCAGAGATGTCATAAGATGTATAGAGTGCTGAAGTTTATTATTAGCTATGTCTAAACTTGTATTACTTTTATCTAATAGAAAATGATACATATAAGTCATTGATATTGAAGTTGCATTTGTTAACTTTTCATCTGCGAAGTTATTTTCTAGCTTATTAACAACAGAATAATAAGCAGTACAAAGTGTTGCTGTATTTATATCGTCTCTTAAACTGCTTGGTTTTGCAGTATATGCATTACTTGCACCTTGATTATACTGAGTAATTCCAGCGTTTGCATTAAATGATAGTAATATTAAAATAGCAACAAAAAACTTCATGATAAACTCCTAACTTTCTAATAGTTTTAATGCTAATTGTTTAGATTCTGGTGTAATTTCTTTACCTGAAATCATTCTAGCTAGTTCATCAATAACTTGTTCGCTTACTAGCTCTCGTACTGTTGAAACTGTAGAATCACCTTTAACCGATTTCTCAATTTTTAAATGCTGATCCGCTTTACTTGCTACTTGTGCTTGGTGAGAAATAACAATTACTTGATGCTGTTTTGATAATTCTTTTAAGCATTCACCAACAGAATCTGCAACTTGTCCGCCAACACCTGTATCAATTTCATCAAACACTAATGTTTGAGATGGGATATTTTTAAAGAATACCACTTTTAATGCAAGCATTAACCTAGCAACCTCACCACCAGAAGCAACCTTAGCTAAACTAGATAGTTTTTGACCTAAGTTTGTAGCAACATAAAATTCTATAGACTGTGAACCATTTGCAGTCCAGCTATCAAAGTCTAAATCAACAAAGTTAACTTTAAACTTAGCATTTTTCATATGTAAGTTTTGTAAAACATTTTCAATAGCTTTTGATAATTTGTCTGCTGAGCCTACTCTTAGTTTTTCAATTGCAGATGCTTGCTTTTCAAACTCTACTTGAGCTTTAGCTACATCAGCCTCTAAAGTACCTAGGTTTTGCTCGAAGTTTTCAAGCTTTGAAACCTCATTTCTAAGTCTTTCTAAAAACATTGGCAGTTCTGCTGGTTCAACTTTGTGCTTTCTTGCACAGTCTTTAATAGCAAATAATCTATCATCAACCTCAACTAGTCTTGCAGGGTCTACATCAATAGAATTTAAAATATAGCTTACTTCAGATGATACATC
>PTJW01000110.1 GCA_002937495.1 Pseudomonadota bacterium
GAAACGCTAGCAACAAAAAATAGCGTTGGAATCATTAAAAATAGTCTTTTGACAATAAAATTTAGCATAAATATCTCTTTTAATTGTTTAAATGTTTTGTAAATGAATGCTCAGTACATAATATAACTTATAGGCTTTGTTTGTCAAAAAAATAGTTGAAAATAATAAAAATGATTGCTATATTTTACAAAGTATGTAATTATTATATACGGATAGTTTAAATATATTTAATACAGAAATTTAAATTGATTTACTTTAATTTATAGTATTTGTTAAGGCTTTGAAACAGTATTTTAGGACTGTTTTGCAACATGAACAAAAAGCTGCAATGTAAAACTAAAATTAGTAAGTCTAGTTGGTAACAAACTGGTTTATTTGTTAATTAAAAAGAAGAAAAAATAGTATTAGAAAAACCAAACCAGATTTTTGAACATTAATAAGTTTGATTTTGATTTACAATAAAATTTAAGTTCTTTATAAGATGTATTTTTAACTACTTTAAGATAGAAATTTTAAAACAAATTTTAAGCTATACAAAATAGCATATTAATTAAGTGACATTTCATAAAAACACAGGTATTTAAGTGTGTTATAGAATATGTGTATATAAAAGTAAGGGGAGTAGTGTAACTAAAAAAACTAAAAGTATATTGTTCTTTTAGAGTATTTTTTAGTCGTGCCGCCTTGTTGCCCTAGTATATTAATGTAAAATACAAATGTTGCTATTATTATTGTTAGTTTAGAGTTTCGTTTTAAGGCGAAATAAAGGAACATTTAAATGACTAAAAGAATCTTAATTGATGCAGTTCATGACGAAGAAATTCGTATGGTCGTGCTAGAAAATGGTAAAATTCTAGATTACGATGTGCAAACAAAAGATAAAACTCAAAACAGAGGTAACATCTATGTTGGTGTTGTTAACAGAGTAGAACCTTCATTACAATCAGCATTTGTTGAATACGGTGGTAATAGAAACGGTTTCTTACCGATGTCAGAAGTTAACCCAATTTTTTACAACAAATTATCAGCAAAAGAAAAAGCAGAAGTTCTTGAAGAATACGCTTTAACAAGATCAGAAAAATATAACCTAATTAAGCAAGCTAGAGAAATGCTAGCACTAGCTGAGCAAGGTCATGTTTTCCCAGTTGATGAAGAAGTTGAAGAGAAAAAAGAAAAGAAAACTCGTAAAAGAGTAAAAAAAGCTAAGCCTACTGAAGAAGTAGCAGCTAAGCAAGAAACTAAAAAGTCTGAAGCAAAAACAAAAGAAGTTAACGCTGAAGAAAAAACTGAAAAGAAAGCTAAAAAAGCTCCAGCTAAAAAGCCAAAAGCTAAAGTAGCTAAAACTGAAGAAGTTAAAGCAGAAACTAAAGTTGAAGCTAAGCCAGCTAAACAAGCTAAAAAAACAGAGCAAATTGAATTTGACTTTGCTGAAGAAAAGCCAGTAGTTTCTAAAAAAATTACAGCTAAAACAGTAACAGCTGAATACGGCGAGCCAAAAGCTAAATTAGACTTAGACAAAATTGTTATCCCTGAGCAAGATGTTGAAGTTGAAGAATCTAAAAAAATTGCAGTTTCTAAAAAAGAAATCGCACTAGAGGTTGAAGAGGAAATTTCAGAAGCTTTAGATGAAAACCTAGATTTAGCAGAAGCAAAATCAGCTCCATCTGAAAAGCAATACATTAAATTAAAAACTAAAACTAATGCTGAGCAAATCGAAGAGCTTAAAGGTTACCTACAGCCTTTAAACAGAAGATACCACATTGAAGATGTAGTTAAGGTTGGTCAAAAAGTATTAGTACAGGTTAACAAAGAAGAGCGTGGTAATAAAGGTGCTGCATTAACAAGTAACATTAGCCTACCGGGTCGTTACTCAGTGCTTATGCCAAATGTTGCAAATGCTGGTGGTGTTTCAAGAAAAATCACAGACCCAGCTGAAAGATCAGAGCTAAGAGCTATTGTTGACTCATTAGATATTAAAAATGATAGAAGCTTAATTGTTAGAACTGCAGCTATTGGACAGTCTCAAGCAGCAATCGAGCGTGACTATAAGGCTTTAAGCATTCAGTGGTCAAACATTCTAAAAGTTTTAGATGAAGAAAACTCACCAGTTTGCGTACATAATGACTCAAATATTATTACTAAAGCAATTAGAGATATCGTTTCAGCAGATGTTGCAGAAATCGTTATTTCAGGTGAAGATTCATACAGAGAAGCTAAGTCATATGTTAAAGCAATTATGCCTAACTATTCTAAGCAAGTTAGAGAACACAGAGCTCAAACTCCATTATTCTCTCACTTTAAAGTAGAAACAGAATTACACAAGCTACACACAACTCGTGTTGACTTAGAATCAGGTGCTTACCTAATTATTAACCCAACAGAGGCATTAGTATCTATTGATATTAACTCTGGTAAGTCAACAGGTGAGAAAACAATTGAAGATACAGCTTTAAAAACAAACATTGAAGCTGCACACGAAATTGCTAAGCAATTAAGACTTCGTGATTTATCAGGTCTTATTGTAATTGACTTTATTGATATGGATTCACAAGATCACGAGCGTCAAGTTGAGCGTGCAATGCGTAATGCATTAAGAAACGACAGAGCTAAAACTCAAGTTGGTTTCATTACTGAATTTGGTTTACTTGAAATGTCTCGTCAAAGAATTCGCCCAACATTAGAAGAGTCAATGTTTAAAGTTTGTCCTCACTGTAATGGTACAGGTGCTATGAGATCACCAGCTTCTGCAGCAATTACTATCCTGCGTGGTATTGAAGAAGAAAAACTATTTACAAAAGCAGACATTCTAGAAGTTTACACTCATACAGATGTTGCAGTATACATGTTAAACCACAAGCGTGATTTAATTAGAGAATTTGAAGATAAGTATAAAGTTAGAATTGTAGTAAATGCAGACAATAACTATATTTCTCCAGACCATAAGGTTGACTTATTAAAAGTAAACCATGACGGTACAGTTAAGAGAAGCTCACAAGAGTTTATCTTAAGAGAAAAAGCTGAAGACTTAAACCAAGTTGATAGCGAGCTACTAAACAGCTTTGTACAAAAGAACCAAATTAAAACAATTGATACTAAAGTTTCTCTTCCAATTGAAGAAGATGAAGAAGAAAGACCAGTAGAAGTTAAAGAAACTAAAAAAGAAAGACCAG
>PTJW01000111.1 GCA_002937495.1 Pseudomonadota bacterium
ATTTTATTTAAACCACTGTATTAAAATAATAATTAATACATTACATTTTTTGCTATTTTATATCATAGCAAATTATATAAAAATAGGCAAAATAAAAGCAAAAAAAATGAAGCCAAAAGTTTGGCTTCATTTTAAAAAATAATTTTATTATGGAACAGGAGTAGGATCAGCGTAAGGTGAGTTAGCTGAATCAAATGTCATAACATTCATGCAAACATAACCTGAAGTTAAGTATCTAACTTTACCTGAGTCTGCAGTGTTTGTTGTACCACCGTCAACTTTAAGGTCAATAGCTTTTTGGATATCATCTGATTGACCACCTAAGCAAGCAAATACAGCACAGTTATCATTTTTGTTACATCTTGAGTCACCATCAGCAGGACCATCATCTTCAACATCATTCCAGTTACCAGCTTTCATAGCAGAAACTAAAATTGCTTCACCACCAGTGTGCTTAAGCATATTGTCGTCAGCTGAACCATCTGAATAACTAATGTATGGACCATTCCAACCTGTACCTGTTTTCTCAATTAATGCTTCAGTATTCATAATACCTTTCTTACCTGCAGAATCAACAGCTGGGTAAGCACCTGTATCTAGTAGAAACTGAGTTGTTGCTTTACCTAACTCGTCTAAGTCAGTTACGATTGCTGTTACTCTTGCATCTTGGATTGCTGAATATAATGCAGCACCCGAGATTACTGAAAGTGCACCAAAAATTGCTAATGCAATTCTTGCATCTAAACCGAACATAGCACCTTTTTTATTAAATACCATAATAATTATCTCCGTTATTTTTATTTAGTATTTATTATACTTCTAAAATACACATGTTTACTTTAAAAATATAATACCACTATAGTATAAAACTGTTTTCTTAAGTTATGCAAGTATAAACAACATATAAAAACAAAATAATATTATTTTTTTTTATACTATAGACTTATTTATCACACTATTATAAAACATAAGTGATATAGGGCAATTAATAATTTTAATATCTATCAATTTTTACTAAATAATTAAAAAGTACCTGTCATACAACAGGCACTTAAATACATTTTTAATATAATATTATGTAAGTGATGAATTTGAAGAGTCATAAACCATTACATTTAAACATGTATAATCTAAAGGATCATCAAATCTAACTCTACCATCACTATTACCAGCACCTGGACCATCTACTTTTTCTTCAAGTGCCAACTGCAAATCATTTGAAAGACCTTCTATACAAACAAATACAGCACAAGAATCATCACCCTGTTCACACCTTGCACCTCCAGCAGCTGTATTAGTTACAGCGTCCCAAAGACCTGTAGTTTTCATGGCTGCAATTATTAAGTTATTACCTGATGAATGTAAAATAACTGCATCATTGGCTGTTGAATCATCACTATATGGTAGATACGGTCCATTCCAGCCTGTTACAGAGTTATTAGTTAAAAGCCTTTCTGTTAACAAGTAACCAGTAGCAACTGCAGAGCCTGAATTTAAAGAAGCTGGATAAGAACCAGTATCTAATAAATACTGAGTTGTTGCCTTACCTACTTCTTCTAAGTCTGCCAATGTAGCAGTTACTCTTGCATCTTGAATAGCAGAGTATAATGCTGCGCCTGAAATTACAGATAGAGCTCCAAAAATTGCCAATGCTATTCTTGCATCTAAACCAAACATAGCGCCTTTTTTATTATAAACCATTTTTAATCCTTTTTTATTTTTATTAATTATATGTAAAATCTTAGCATACAAAAAAAATCTATCAAATAAATGATAGATTTTTTGAATAAGTATAAAGTTAAATTAGTTAACTTTAGCCATTTCTTTAACTAGATCAGAAGCTTTATCTTGTGCTTCTTTAGCAATTTCAGATAGCTCTTTAACTGCTACTGTGTTTCTTTCAACCCAAGCTTCTACAGCTGTGTGTTGCTTAGCTACTAGTTCTTCAACTGTTTTTGATGCTGCAACTTCTTTAACTGAAGCGATGTTTGCTTCTACAGCTTCTTTAGTTAGTTCAGCTTGTCTTTTAGAGTATTTATTCATACCTTCCATAAGAACTTCGTTAGCTTCTTTACATTTAGCTAGGTTTTTCTCTGAAGCAGCTTTCATGCTTTCAACATTCCACATTTCAGCCATTTGTTTCATATCGAACATTTTCATCATTTGGTTCATATCCATTGTTTTAGTCCTTTTCTTTATTTTTATTTATAAATTAGAAAAACTCTAGTTTATAAAGATTAAATCTCGTCTAAATTATTTTATATATTGATTATACTTTTTGTGCGGTGCACAATATATGTATAATTTAACTATAATATATTATATATTACATTACAAGTCTTATTTTTGTGCAGTGCAATATTTTTTATAATTATTATTATTTTTCAGATATTTATTTTTATAAATAATGAGTTTTTATTTTTATTTTTGAATACTTTATTAGTTTAGCACCTTATTTTTTCTTTGTAAATAATAAATAGATTATTTTAATAAATTAAATAAAAAAGCCACCCTATTATATAAGGCAGCTCTTTTCGTTATTTATACATATATTATTTTAAATATACTTTTTCAATTTCTTCAGATTTTGATTTAAGAATTTTCATTCTCTCTTCATCTTTAATCAATACATACTGATAAACATCTTCAAGCTCACCTTTTGCATTAACTCTATGAGAATAAATTACACTATCAAAAACAAAACCTGCTCGTTTAGCAACTTTTTGAGATTTAACATTCTCAGCTAAAGTATGTAAGTTTAAACGAATAAAGCTTGATTCATTAAATGCAACATTAATAAGCTCATTTAAGCATTCAGTCATCACTCCTCGGCCTTGCTGCTCAGAGTCTAACCAGTAACCAATCCATCCGATATCCTTACTTTTTACAACAATGCCTACCGATCCAATGATTGCGTCACTCTCATTATCAATAATTACAAAATCAAATGACTCTTCTTCATCAAAGCTTTCAGATTGCGTTTTGTAGAAGCCAATAATATCTTCTAAGTTATACTCTGGTGTACACCATTCTAAAAACTCACCGATATATTCACGGTTTTTATCAATAACCTGATAAGCCTCTTCTGCATGAAACTCTTCAGATACTTTTTCTAACATGAAACGATCTGTAGTGATTGTTTCTGGAAAGTTATACTTGCTAG
>PTJW01000112.1 GCA_002937495.1 Pseudomonadota bacterium
CTATATGCTAAAGATAAATCTGCTTGAGTTTCCATTGGCTTTGTTGCTACAATTTCTAACTTACCTGGTTTTGGATGTTGGTGATATGCTAGTGGATCACCTAGTCTTTTTGTATCTGTAGACATTTTCATTTCTCTCTTTCTAAATCTTCAATTTTACATATTAAACTAACCATTTAGGCAATCAATTTAATTGATTTTTGTATTAACTTACTATAAAATATAACAAGTGTTGTTTGGAATTAGTTTAAATTTTATAATTATTGTCTTCATTATATCGCAATCAAAAAAAATTACAACTATGTTTTTCAGCAATTTAAGAAATATGATTAAAATATAAGCATAAACAGAGTATGGTCTTATGAAAAAACTTACAAATCTAGATAGAGCAAGAGGAAATACACTTACACAAGCAATGTATTTGCTTATTTTGGAGTGCCTAAAGCTAGAAAATAGCAAAAAACTTGAGCTATTAATTCCACTATTACACCCTGCTGACTGTGCTGACTTACTTGAAAGGCTAGAGCCTTCTCAAAGAGATATCATCATCCCTATTATTTTATTAGAAGATTTAGGTGAAGTTTTAGCAAACCTAAATGATGCAATTAGAGCAAGCGTTATTAAAACTATTAATGTTAAACACTTAGCAAAGGCACTATATGAGCTTGAAACAGATGACATTGCTGAAGTTTTAACAGATCTATCACAAGATGAGCAAGACTATATCTTACAATTAATTGATGATATTGACCCAAATGAAAGAATGCAGGTTCAGCATACTCGTGATATTTTATCATACCCTGAAGATTCCGCTGGTCGTTTAATGAAATCTGAAGTTATTACAGCCCCAAAGTCATGGTCTGCAAAAAAACTACTTGATTATTTAGAGCAAGAGTCTGAATCATTACCAGAAAAAATAAATACTGTATTTATTACTAACCGCCAACAAGAACTTATTGGTTCTGTTAGTATGCAAAGGCTTGTAAGAGCAAACAAGTCATCTATAATTAAAGATATTATGAGAAAAGACCCTCTTGCAGTAACAGTATTTGAAGAACAAAGAGAAGTTTTAAAAGCATTTGAAAAGTACGACTTATTCACATGTGCTGTTATTGATGCAGAAAATAAGCTAACAGGACAAATAACTGTTGATGATGTTTTAGATGTTGCCTTAGAGCAATCAAATGAAGACATTCTACACATGGCCGGTGTTAGTGAAGACAATGACTTATTCTTACACCCTAGTAAAACAGCATTTAATAGGCTACCATGGCTAGTTTTAAATCTATTTACTGCCATTTTAGCATCTGCAGTTATTGCATTATTTGAAGAACAAATTAAGCAAGTTGTTGCCTTAGCCGTATTAATGCCTATTATTGCAAGCATGGGAGGAAACGCTGGTACTCAAACATTAGCTATTATTATTCGAGGCTTAGCTACAGACCAAATTACAGTTAAAAACTCTATTTTCTTATTAAGGAAAGAACTTTGGGTTGGCTCGTTTAATGGTTTCTTACTAGGTTCGCTTTTAGCATTTGGTACTTACTTATTTTATTCTGATGCAAAACTAGCTTTAGTAATTTTCTTAGCAACAGTTATTAACCACATTGTTTCAGCAGTTGGTGGACACAGCTTGCCTATTATTCTTAAAAAACTAGGCAAAGACCCAGCAATTAGTTCTGGAATATTTTTAACAACACTAACTGATGTTATTGGTTTCTTTGCATTTTTAGGCTTAGCAAGTTTAATACTGCTTTAAAAGTTTAAATATTTATTTGTATTTTATAATAATCAAGTGTATAACTAATTACACGAATTAACTTAAAACTAAAAAAGAATTAAAAAGATATGACAGAAATTAATTTTTATGTATCATCAAGCACAAGCAATGACGCTATTTATAAATTACTACCGTCGTTATTAGAGCGTATTGTTTCGCAAGAACATAAGGTTTTAATTGCATGTAATGATGAGCAAGAAGTTAACAGATTAGATAAGTTTTTATGGGAATGTAACGCTGAAAAATTTATTCCACATGGTACAGCTAGCCAAGAGCATGCTGAAGATCAGCCTATTTTAATTACAAATAAAGATGAGAACCTAAACCTATCTGATATTTTAATTTGCCTAAGTGGCAAACAAGTAAAAGATTTTTCTTCATATTTAAAAGTTATTGATATTTTTGAAGGCTCAGAAGAGCAAAAACAAGCAGGTCGTGAACGCTGGAAAGACTATAAGTCTAAAGGTTATGACTTATCATACTTTACTTCAGAAAATGGTAAATGGATGAAAAAAATGTAATAAAAAAAGCCACTCAACTGAGTGGCTTTTCATTTATAGATCGTTTAGATAGGTTTACTGTATGCTTTTTTCAGGTTTTTAACCGCATTTTCAAATTCGCGCTGACTTTCAGGTAGCTCTATGCCGTTTTGCTCATCAATGCTTGCAAAGCTAGCAATAACATTGCGTAGTTGCTTCATGCAGCGGATATCATCTTCATGAATATCTGCCTGAATTGTCGAAAGCTCTTCCACTTCCACTTCAAGAGTTTCAATAGCCTGTGCATTCATACGAGATCGAATGATGTTTTGATCTCGATAAAGCGCATTTGATTCAAGTTGTTCCAGCTGTGCAACTGGTACAATACAGCAACCACAGTCACCCATTGTTGCCATTGCCATGTCGTACTTAGCAAGTAGGATCTTCACATGCTTAGCATTAGCTGAACGCATGTTGAAGGTTAAGAACGAACGACGAATCATCTGCTGTTCTACTGTTTCATAACGAACCAGAGTACCCGCATTGGTAACATTAACAAATGAAAACTTAACTTCAGATACTGGTAGACCTTCACGAGCGTATGCACCGTAACGCTTATTCATAAACAAATCGCGTAGCACAACAAAGTGTGCTAGCAAAGTTGCCTGAATAACGATACCATCTTTAGTTAAAGCACCAGCTATTTCATCAATAAAACTTTCCTGGTTAGGGTAAAGTGATTTCAACAACTGCGTATGGCTTGGTGTTAAAGGATAAGCCCCTTTAATTATACTTTCAGTGTAAAAGTTGTTACCAATACGCTTTTTTTGAGATTGAGACTGACTAATTTCCATGCATTTATTCCTTATGCATTAAGTAAAAGAAATAACTACTAATTAAAG
>PTJW01000113.1 GCA_002937495.1 Pseudomonadota bacterium
TCTGTTTTGAAATACTTTAAGGTATTATTCTGCAGCTTCTGCAGCAGCTTCAGCAGCTTTTTTAGCTTCTTCAGCTTCTTTCTTAGCTTTAGCGATAGCGCCTTTAGCTTCGATTGACTTAGTCCATTTAGCGATTTGCTTCTTAGAACCGATACCTTCTTTGATGAAGATCTTTTGTAGAGTTTCTGAAGGTTGAGCACCTTTTTCTAACCACTTAGTGATTGCTTCTGCATCTAAGTTAATTCTTTGAGCACCAAAGCTTTCTGTTGGGTTATAGTAACCTAGTTTTTCTAAAAATCTACCGTCTCTTGGCATTCTTGAGTCTGCAGCTACTACGCTGTAGAATGGAAGTTTCTTTCTACCACCTGATCTTGCTAATCTAATTTTTACAGCCATTTTATATATCTCCTTTAATAGCTTGGGTGCAAGGCGAATCTTAAGTATCTGAAAGTCCTATTACTTTCTAAAAATAAGTAAGCCGGCCTATGCGTTAATCTTTGTTTTGATATGCTCAATATAGTTCAAAAAGCTCTAATAATCAAGTATTTTTTTAATTTTTTTTACATATATAAGATACTATTTATATTGACTTAGGTTTTATGCAGGAATATAATATTATTAACAAGCGGCTTTTAGGCCGATTTCTTTTCCTTGAAATAACTATAAAATCGCAAGGAGTGAGTTATGGATATTAAACAAATAACCGAGTCTTTCAATAAAATATTTGTAGATATTGAAACAGACCCTGCACAAGCTAACATTCAACAAAACCACGAAGATCAAGAACTACTACCAAAAGACTGGCACATCAGTTATCATTATGATACTGAAACAGACCAAGACTTATACTATGTCTTTTGGCGTCAGGTTTTACTTAGTAAAATTAAAGTACCACGCGACGGCAGTAAAAAAACTGTTAAAAAATATGAAGATGGGATTAAACTTTGCATTAATTTTAACTCTATCAGATATCGTTCACAAGCTGCATAATTAATTAAGCCACCTAATTTGGTGGCTTTTTAGTTTTTACTCTTGAAACAGCATTAATAGTTCTTATAATATAATTATATAAATTTTAGTTAAATAAAAACCGCTAGTGCTATTGCGGTTTTTTTTTATTATTACTATAATATACCTATTCTTAAAACGTTTTTTAATGGTGATTATTATGAAAAATACATTATCTCAACTCTTAAACACGGTAACTATCAAAGTTTATATATGGCATACTTGCCTATATCGACGACGCGAGGTTGCTAAAATTATCCGAGGCTATGGTGTTAAACACTTTAAATTTTGCGTAATTCATCCAGGTAATGAGGTAAGAGATTTACAAGGAAATATTGATGATAGCTTTGATAGAATCGCCAATTACACTCGCTACGGCTTTGTTTTTGTCGAAAATAGCTTGCAGTATTATTCAATTATGAAAGACTTCCGCTTACATATTGATCATTCTGCAATAATTAAGCTAAACGAACGAAGCTACAAAGTAATCCGTTCGGGTTTTATATTTGAAGATTATATTAATTTTCATGATGCACGCGAAGCCCACACCCCTAAATACTTTGAAGATTTTGACTATTTCTTCCACCCTGATAATGATAATTTTGTTAAACGAATTAGCTTGAATAAGTTTGACATAAACAACCAACCAGTCGAAAAGCCACAACTCGAATATCGAATAATGTGGACTGAATAAGCAAAAAGCCACCTTTTAATTAAGGTGGCTTTTGCATTAACTAATTAGCATTTAACCAGTTTTATCTTTACTTTTAAATTAAGCAGTAATATATTTTTAATACTAGTAACACTTTTAGGAACAGCTTATGTACTTTATTGTATCAATTAAAAAAAATGCTGAAAGAACTGCTGAAGTACTAAAACTAATTGACCTATTTGAAAATCAAAAATTTGCAAAAATTAAACTTTTACCAGTTAAATTAAGTGAAGATTTTCTGCAAGCAGACCCTAAGTTTTTTAGCATCAAAAGTGATGCAACAAAAACAACAGGTAAGTTTGAAGACAAAGGATCAAAAGTTTTAGTTAATTTAAACTTCTTAAAAAAGGCACAACATCAAGTACCTGTTTATTTAAGAAAATACCTTTCTACTGATATAAACATTATATTTTCAGGTGATAGAAAGGCAATGTTTGAAAATCGTTTATTTGCTAAAACACTATTATTTATTTTAAATAATAGTGAAGACTGCCAGGTTGTTGATTACTCATTTTACGCTAATCATGACGAAAACTCCCTAGCATTCTGGCAAATATCAGAATATGATGACATTAACCAAACAATCGAGAAGCTACAAGCTGTAGCACAATAAAAAAAGCCACCCGAAAAGGTGGCTTTTTCATATTTTTAAAATTAAACTTAAAACTTCATATTTCTCATTTGGTTCATCATATCGTTTTGTTGCTTTTTACTCATTGAACCGCCACCTAAACCAGGTATACCAGGCATACCACCTTTAAATTTTTTCATCATTACTGCCATTTGCTTGTGCGATTTTAATAGCTTGTTAACTTGTGCAACTGTTAAACCACAACCATTTGCAATTCTAATTTTTCTTTTAGCTTTAATAATATCTGGGTTTAAACGCTCTTTCATAGTCATTGAGTTAATAATAGCAATTTGGTGCTTCATTGCTTTATCATCCATTTTTGAAGGGTCAATTTTTTTAGCTAATTTACCCATACCTGGCATCATACCCATTAATGATGACATTGAGCCCATTTTACCCATCATCTCAAGCTGTTTCTTTAAGTCTACTAATGTAAATGTACCTTTACTCATAGTAGCCATCATTTCTTCTGTGTCAGCTTCATTAAATGCAGCTTGTGCTTTTTCAACTAACTCTACAATATCACCCATTTGTAAAATTCTTTTAGCAATTCTATCAGCTGAAAATTCTTGTAATGCATCTACTGTTTCACCAATTGTTAAATATTTAATTGGTACTTGTGTAATTGCTTTAACAGATAATACTGCACCTGCCCTACCATCACCATCAATTCTTGTTAGTACTAAACCTGTTAAGCCAATAGCTTGTTTAAAACTATCTGCTACTTTTGCAGCAATTTGACCTGTTAATGAATCTACTACTA
>PTJW01000114.1 GCA_002937495.1 Pseudomonadota bacterium
GAGTGGACTTTTATTTGGATTTAGAAAATCTCTAAATTTATGCTTAGATAGCTACTGTTGATTGTCTTTCAACGTTAACTGTTAGGTTAACAGCAACGTCTGAGTGAAGAACAATTTTAATTGTGTATTCACCAACGATCTTGATTGGCTCACCAATTTGTACAGCTTGTCTCTTAATTTCGATTGATTGCTCAGCTAGAGCGTCAACGATGTTTTGAGGTTTAACTGAACCAAATAGTTGACCAGTTTCTGAAGCTTGTCTTACTAGTGTAACTGATACGTTTTCAAACTTAGTAGCGAACTCTTCAGCTACTTTTTTAGCTTCTGCTAATTTAGCTTCTAGTTCTGCTCTTTGTGCTTCAAATGTTTCTTTAGCAGCTTTAGTTGCATAAAGTGCTTTACCTTCTGGGATTAGGTAGTTTCTACCGAAACCAGCTTTAACAGCTACTTCTTCACCCATTTGGCCTAAGCCGTGAATGTTTTCTAATAGAATAACTTGCATTGTAAATATTTCCTTCGTTTTATAATTTAAACTCTTGCAGTAGGCGATAGAAGTGCAAGGTGTCTAGCTCTTTTAATTGCGTTTGCTAGTTCTCTTTGCTTCTTAGCGCTAACACCAGTGATGTGACGAGGGATAATTTTACCGTATTCAGAGATATATCTGCTTAGTAATCTTGTATCTTTATAGTCAATTGCTGGAGCATTTGGTTTTGAGAATGGGCATGACTTGCTTCTTTGGAAGTAAGGACGACCATATAAACGAGGAGCAACTTTTTCTGCTGTAACTGTTTCAGTTGCTACTGTTTCTGTAGCTTTATTTTCTGTAGTCATTTTAAAAAATTCCTTAAATTATGTTAGTTATAGATTAAGCGTTGTCGCTTGCTCTGTTAGCCATTGGACGAGAACCTCTTTCTCTTTGTGGCTTTTGAGACATCATGATTGAAGGCTCAGCTGTTAGTTCTTCAACTTGGATAGTTAAGAAACGTAAGATATCATCAGCGTATCTTTGTTGTCTTTCTAGTTCGTTGATTGTGTTACCGTTACCTTCAAAGCCTAACATAATGTAGTGGCCTTTTTTGTGCTTCTTGATTCTGTAAGCTAAAGTTCTTAGTTTCCAGTTTTCAGTTTTGATCATTTTACCTTCGTTAGCTTCTACTACTTCAGCAAACTTCTTAGCGATAGCTTCAGCTTGAGCTGGAGTAACATCAGGACGAATAATCATTACATTTTCATAAAATGCCATTTTTAGATTTCCTTTAATTTTCCTTTGGGTTGTATCATCAACAAAACAACCGAGTTTTGCCGATGGTTCCGCCACTTTTATTAGATAAAGTAGCAAGAAAAATACTGCTTTGTGTATGTATATACAAAACAATACAGCCTTTAATATAACAAAAATTATAAGAAATTCAAGAGTTTTTTGCAAAAATAGTTGAATTTTTTAGATAAAAAGTGCATAATTCGACCAGTAATATAAAAAAATTCAAGGATTTTATTAATATGTCAAATCAAAACGCGACAATTGTATTCCCTGGCCAGGGTTCGCAAAAAGTAGGTATGGCTCAACAGTTTTATACAACACAAATTGGTAAACAATTAATTGATAAAGCTGATGAAGTACTAGGTAGAAAAATTTCAACTATTATGTTTGAAGGCCCTCAAGAAGACTTAAACCAAACAAATAATGCTCAACTTGCACTATTTATTACAGGTTTTGTTGCTTGTGAAGTTTTAAAACATGAAGAAGGTAAAGAAATTATAGATTTAGCTAAATATTTAGCTGGTCACTCTTTAGGTGAATACACAGCTCTAGCACAAGCTGGAGTGTTTAGCTTTGAAGAAGGCTTAAGGTTAGTAGATAAAAGAGCAAAAGCAATGTTTAATGCAACACAAAATGCTACAGGTTCAATGGCTGCTATTTTAAACCTAGATATTGAAAAAGTTCAAGAAGTTGCAAAAAACACAAATACTGTTGTTGCAAATAACAATACTATTGGACAGGTGGTAATTTCAGGGGAAAAAGATAATATTGTTAAAGCTTGCGAACTAGCTAAAGAAGCTGGCGCAAAAAGAGCTATCGAACTTCCAGTTTCTGGTGCGTTCCATTCTCCATTAATGCAGTCTGCTGCAGATGAAATGGCAGCTCATATTGATGCTTTAGAAATGCAAGATGCAATTGTTCCTGTTGTTATGAATGTAACAGGTAAAGCAGTAAGTGATGTTGCAACAATTAAGCAAAACATGAAAGCACAAATTACAGGTTCTGTACAGTGGGTAGAAACAATGCAGTTTATGCAAGAAAATGACATTACTACAGTAACAGAGTGTGGCGCAGGAAATGTTTTATGCGGACTATTTAAGAAGTTTAATAAAGAACTAACTTTAAATAACTTCACAACTATTTAATTTAACGAGATAAAAAGAATAAGGACATATAAAAATGTACACTATTGACTTAACAGGTAAAACAGCATTAGTAACAGGTGGTACAAGAGGTATCGGTAGAGCAATTGCAGAGGCTTACATTAAAGCAGGTGCAAATGTTATTATTTCAGGTTCTAAGGTAGAGTCTGCACAAAAAGCAGCTGAAGAAATGGGTGCTGTTAAAGGTATTGGTGCAAACTTATTTGCAGATGATGCTGTAGCAACAATTTTAGAGCAACTAGGCGATACTCAAATTGATATTTTAGTTAACAACGCTGGTATTACTAAAGACGGTCTATTCATTAAGCAAACAGACGAGCAATTTAATGATGTTATTAACATTAACCTAGCTAAGTGTGCTTCATTAACAAGAGCTTTAGTTCCATCAATGAGCCGTAACAAGTTTGGTAGAATTATTAACATTGCATCTGTTGTTGCACACATGGGTAACTTTGGTCAAACTAACTATGTTGCTGCAAAAGCTGGTTTAACAGGTTTTACTAAAGCACTTTCAATGGAAGTAGCTCGTAAAAATGTTACAGCTAACTGTATTGCACCAGGTTTCATTAAAACAGATATGACAAAAGACCTACCAGAAAAAGTAGTTACAATGATGAACGAAAAAATCCCAGCTCGTAGATTTGGTGAAGCAGAAGA
>PTJW01000115.1 GCA_002937495.1 Pseudomonadota bacterium
ATTTTTAACTTCAGCAAATGGTTTTGTAGACTCATCTACAATGTTTGTTACTTCAATAAATGCAGTAGCATCATAATCTAGCTCGATAGGTTGGCTAACTTCATCTAAAGCTGTTTCAAATACTGTATCGATGTAGCTGTTTTTAGCTTGTGCTGTTTGGTTTTTAAATTCTTGCAGTTTAAAACCAAGTTGCTTAGAAATGTTTTCTAATTTTTCACCAGCTGAAACCATGTCTAGAGCTGTGTCAATTTTATCGTTTAATTCTGTTTCTGCTTTTTCAGCTAATAGGTTAGCTTTAATTTTAGCTTTAACTTCATTAAATGATTTTAGTTTTGATTCTTTAACATCTGTTAGTTTGAAAATGTGGAAACCAAATACTGTTTTAACAGCTTGTTTTGCAACTTCACCTTTTTTAGCTGAGTGAACTGCATTTTCAAATTCTGCACCAAAGATATCACCTGATAACCAACCCATATCACCGTTTTTAGGTTTTGAGATTGTATCAGTTGAGTATTCTTGTACATATTTGTTAAAGTTTGCTGAAAGATCTGTAAGAGCTAAAACTTTATCAGCTGTTTTTTGGTCTTTAACTAAAATTTGTTGTACTTTAAATTCTGGCTTAGTGAAGAACTCATCTTTGTTTTCATCAAAGTATTGCTTAACTTCTTCATCTGTTACAGTTTGTTCTTTACTTAAAGCTTTTTTAGAAATTATTAGTAGTTTATAGTCTCTAGCTTCTTCAATTTTAAACTCATCAGCTTTTTCTTCATAAATAGCTTTAAGTTCTTCATTTGTAGCTTTAGGAAGAGCTGTAATATCCTTAGCATTTAAAGAAATAATATCTAAGTCTCTTCTTTCTTGGATGTATTTTAGCTGAGCATCAAGTTCAAGTTCTGAAACTGTAGCTGTTTGGTTGAATAAAATTTCAATCATGTTAGCTTGAACTTGCTTAACTAGCATTTCTTCATATTCAATAGGAGAGATATTATAGTTTCTTAAAACAGCTTTGTAAGTTTCTTTGTCAAACTTGCCGTCTTTTTGAAAACTAGGAGTAATTTCTAGAATTTGGTATATTGTTTTATCATCAACAAAAATGTTTTCTGATAATGCATAAGCTTCAAGTAAAGCTTGGTTTGTTAAACTTGACGTTGTGTTAACTTGAGTTTGTTTATTAATCTGCTCCATGAAAGAATCAGGTAATTTTTGACCACCTAATTGTTGCTGTGTTTTAGCAACTGCTATTTGGTAAGCTCGGTTATAGTCTGTAGCTGAAATTTCTACATTACCTGCTTTAATAGCATAATTTTTAGAGAAGAATGAAAGAGATTGGATGCCCATTCCCCAGAACACAAAAGCTAATGTGATTAAAATAAGTGAACCACGAATAACTTGGTTATGTGCAACGTTATTTCTGATTTTATCTAGCATAATTTTTACCTTTATTGCATTGATTGTTAATATTAGATATAAAACTGTAGGTTATTATTGCACAAAAATAAGCAATTTTCAACATATTTAAAGCTTATAAATAGCTATTTTTGTTGACAATAAAACCTTACTTAAGATAAATTAAGAAATATACAGTAATTTATTAAAAATACAAATAACAGAAAGATTAAAACATATGAAATATTTTATGGCTAACTGGAAGATGAATGGCGATAGAAGTTTTTGGTATAACCTAGCCGAGCAAACTGCCGAACAAGCAAAAAAATTTAAAGCAGACAGATTTGTTATATTTCCTCCATTTGTAGCTTTAGCAGATGTAGAAAATGCATTATTTGAAGCCGATAAAAACATGTTTTTAGGCGCTCAGGATGTTTCAGATGAAGAATCTGGCGCGTTTACATCACAAGTGAGTGCTGATATGTTAAAAGGCATGGGTTGTTCTTATGTTTTAGTTGGTCACTCTGAGTGCCGTGAATATTTAGGTCAGCCAGATGAACTTTTAGCTCTTAAAGTTAAAGCAGCACAAGAAAAAGGCCTAAAAGTTGTATTATGCATTGGTGAAACTTTAGATGAATATGAAAATAAAGAGTCTATTCAAGTGGTTGTTTCTCAATTAGAAAAATGCCTAGAGGTATCAAAAAGCCCAGAATTACTAGCAGTTGCTTATGAGCCTGTTTGGGCAATTGGTACTGGTAAGGTTGCAACTGTAGAAGATATTAAACCTATTTTTGAAAGTATTAAGAAAACTTTACTTGACAAATTCGGCGCAAAAGGCGATAATGTGGCATTATTATATGGTGGTTCAGTTAAAGCTGACAACGCTACAGAGATTTTTTCAGTTGATGAAATTAACGGCGTATTAGTAGGCGGTGCAAGCTTAGATGCAACAAGCTTTGTAGATATCGCTAGAAGCGCTCAATTTTAAAATATAAAATTATTAAAGGATATAAAAAATGTTTATTAGTTTACTTACAGTAGCTCACATTGTGTTAGCAGTTCTATTAATTATTGTTGTGTTACTACAAAGATCAGAATCAGGTATGGGTGCTTTAGGTGGCTCAAATGCTGTATTTACAGGTCAAGGTGTATCAAACATTTTAACTAAAGCAACAAGAATTATTGCAATTTTATTTATCGTAACAAGCTTAATGTTAGTAAGAGTAAACTACCAAACAGAAAAAGCTAAATCAGTTACTGATAAAGCTTCAGTAATGCAAGTTGAGCAAAAAGCTCTTCCAGTTGAAGACCAAGAGCCAGCATTACCAACAGCTAAATAATTTATTTTAATTATATTTAAGACACTCTTTTTATTAGAGTGTCTTTTTTTGTTCTATAGTATTGATTTTTTTGAATAATTATTTATAATTGTTTTTAATTATTTAGTCTATAGAGGCATTTTATGAGAGACGACTGTCTTGAAAAAGAAGATATCAAACGCATTGATGAGTACTTTAATGGTACTTGGTTTGATAAACTAAAAAATGGTGTTCTGTATCATTTTGAAATTTTTAGCGATAAAGAAGGAAAGCCAATAGCTATTTTTGCATATCCAGCGAATACGGATATTCCAAATAGAAGTAATTATATCTATGAGTTTTC
>PTJW01000116.1 GCA_002937495.1 Pseudomonadota bacterium
TAGATTGTCTTGCTTAAAGAAAAAATGTAACATAATTACTCCATTAATTAAGAAATACATATTTAGGATTTTAAGAATAGATATAAAAAAGATAGATAACATATAATAATATGTAATTTTACATATCTTTTGTAACAATTAAAAACTATAAAGTCAATACCAAACACAAAAAACCACCTGAAAACAAGTGGTTTTTTAAATTACGCTAAGCACCGCATTCTGCCTTATATTGGCATAGTGTTTTAAACAGCAGCTCTTTTGCTTCTTCTTTTAAGAAGTAAATTGCTGTTTCGGTACAAACTTCAGTTCCGTCATACATGACAGAAATCAGTCGGCGTTCGTAAAGGTATGTATAAACTAAATTTTTAGATACTACAAGTTCTCCATTTGTCTGAAGTTCTTTTACTGAAGCATCAGTATAGACATTCAGATCATTAATTAAACAACGAACCAAGCTTGGGTGAGGTTTATTCATTAAATTTACTAAAGCCTTTAAGGCTTCATTTGAGTAAACAACTTGTCCTTTCATAAGCATTATAGATTTTATTGCTAAAATCTACCCTTTGATGATTGCAGGCAAAAAAATACCTGGCAGAAATGATAAAGTTCTATATATTTATAAATAATATAAGAAGATTATAGCTGACAAACAAGATTTTGTCCTTGACCTTTTTTATATTTTTAGATAATTTGTTGCTTCTTATCATTAATTTTTAATATATATGTAAAGGAAATAGTAATGTTCCGTATTACTCTTGGTTTTTTTATTGGTATTTTAACTACTCCATTTATTATGGAAACTGATTTTTACAAAACAAACCATGATGAGCTAAAAGAAGAAGTAGTCGAAAACTTTAATGAATTTAAAAGCTCTGTTATCGAATATAGTGAAAATGTTTTTAAACAAGAAACAAAGTCATAAAAATTGAACCCCATAATAAAATGGGGTTCATTTGTTTTACATTAAAGTTGTTGTTGGCTTTATGTGTAAACTACTTCAAAATTATTATCGATAACTTTATTTTCTGTTAGTTCATCTACAATATCTTCTTTTTCATTAAAGTTCGTATGAACAACTGGGCAGTTATGATCATAAAATGTATTTAATAAATGACCATAAAATGATGTTGAGTTAACAAAAACTAAATCATTACCATAATCTTGTTTTAAAAATTCTACTTTATCAATAAGCTCTGGCTTAACGTTTTTATAATACTCTGCAGTTGTTGTTTCTAACAAGTGCTGAATTAAGTCTAAGTCTTTATCTTCATAGTTAAACTTAAAGTACTGCACAGAGTCTTTGTCTTCTGCAAATCTTTTAGTTTCTTCAAAGCCGATAAGCTCAATACCTTCAATTAAGTCTGCAAGCTTCTCTCTTGTTTTTTCAATAGGTTCATTTACAGATTCTACTGAATCAGCAATATGTCTTGTAAAATATGTTATGAATACTTTTGGATAATATTTATTATGAGCTGGGAACTTAATTTTCAGTAGATCCATAAATATTGTTGCGATATTTTCTGCATCATGTTCCCAGTCAAAATCTGACTGTAAAGATCTTGTAATTACTAAATATTTCATTGTGCAACTCCTCTATTATTTTGATTTTTAGTTATTTTTCAGCACAACTCATAACTACACACATAAATATATTGTATCTTGATTAGAAAAATATTACAATACCCAATATGAACTATTCTAGCGAAATTTTAAAACAAAAAGCAACTGAGCTAGGCTTAGACCTTAAGGTTACTAGGCCTGTTGATAGTGTTGACAAGCTAAAAGACTATATTGCAAAAAATTATCATGCAAGTATGGATTGGCTAGCCAATGACCCTGAAATTCGTGGAAATCTAAAAAATCTATGGCCAGATGGTGTATCTGTTCTTGCATTTTCTATGAACTATCATAATTTAAAAAATCCATTAGAGCGTCTTGAAAATACTGAAGACGGTTATATTAGTTGCTATTCTTTAAATCAAGATTACCATGATGTATTCAAAAAAAGATTAAAAGAGTTTGCTCGTTGGATGGTTTCAGAGTTTAAAGATAAAGAAGAAGACATTGAACTTAAAGTATTTGTTGATACTGCCCCAGTAATGGAACGCCCCTTAGCTCAAGCTGCAGGGCTTGGCTGGCGTGGTAAACATGGCTGCATTATTAACCGTACACATGGCGGTTGGATGTTTTTAGGCATTATCTATACAACTCTAGACTTTGATCAAGATGAACCTATTAAAAACCATTGTGGTAGCTGTACAAGGTGTTTAGATAAATGCCCTACTGATGCATTTGATGAAAATGGTGATTTAGATGCTAGAAAATGCGTATCATACCTAACAATTGAACATAAGGGCATGATTGATGAAAACCTAATGGATATGATGGGCAACCGTATTTATGGCTGCGATGACTGCATTGGTATTTGTCCATGGAATAAGTTTGCAAAAGTAACTCAAGAAATTAAGTTTCAAGCAAGGCCAGAGCTTATCAACCCTAAGCTAGAAGATCTACTAACATTAGATGATGAGAACTTTAGAAAGTTATTTACAAAGTCCCCTATTAAAAGAATTAAAAGAGATCGTTTTATTAGAAATGTAATTATTGCCATTGGTAACAGCAATATGGCTAAATATATTAAGATTTTAGAAGATTTTGTCACAAATGAGTCTGATGAAACTATTATTAAGACTACAGACTGGGCGTTAAGAAAATTAAAAAATAATACTTCAGACAATAAAAACATAAAAGTCGAAATAGCCTAAGTATCTATTTATTATAAGTTATTAGAAAAAAGTTATAAATCATGCTTGACACTAAGCTTTTTAAGTGTTATAAAGACCATACATTAACTTTGACGCGGGATAGAGCAGCTTGGTAGCTCGTCAGGCTCATAACCTGAAGGTCGGGGGTTCAAATCCCTCTCCCGCAACCACTTCAAACCTAGGCATTGCCTAGGTTTTTTGCATTTCTGCACATT
>PTJW01000117.1 GCA_002937495.1 Pseudomonadota bacterium
GGACTAGAACCTCTCTTTTGTGTGTATGGTTAATCAATAAATGAAAAATATATATGCGGATTATTTATCATGTATATATAAATACTATATAATAACCTACTATTTAAGTCAAGTATTTGAAGCTTAAAAAGTTTAATAAAGTAAGGTTTTTTATAATATTTAATAAAAAACAGTTACTTATATTATTGCAAGTTATATGTTTTTTTCCATAAATATAGTATCAAATTCTAAATTTTGACCATTGTGATCTAATTTATATATTTCTTGATGGTATTTTTTAAAACCTAGTTTTTCATATAATCCAATAGCAGCTTTTTGAGTTATTGTTACATGTAAGTTTGTTTTACTAAAGCCTTTATCTTTAGCTTGTTGCATTAGCTCGATAGCTAGTTTTTTACCCAAGCCTTTACCTTTATGCTCTGGTAAAATATGCAATTTGCATAATTCGGCAGTTTCTCCATCTACATTTCTTAATGCTCCCATACCAATAACAGTATTTTCGTCTTCTAAAATATAAATACCACCGTTATTTGCTGAAAAATCATTATCCATTTTTTCAACACTACCATGATAGTCAATATCTTGAATAAATCCTTTAGGATTATCTTTTATAGAAAATTCATAAACTTTAGCTGTTTCTTCTAATTTTTCTGATGTTAGTTTAGATACTTTATATGACATGTCTTAGTTCTCCTTTGCATATATTTCTATAGTTTTTTGATAAATTTTAGCTAAATCATAGATATCTTGAATAGCAACAGATTCATTAACTTGGTGCATACCACCTTGTGTTCCATAACTTGTAGGTATATTACCATCAACAATACCGCCTTTTTCAGGAACTCCTAGTTCAATAATGTCTGCATTGGGGTAAAATGAATGTACAAATCTAGCATCTGTAGTTCCACCTGAAGAGTCAAAAATAGGAGTATGATTTAACACACTTTGCATTGCTTTTTTTGCACTATAAGCAAGTTTGTTAGGTACTGAAAAATAAGGAATAGAAGCTGTAGATAAATTACATACTAATTTTATTTTATTATTTTCTTTAAACTCTTTGTAAATCTTATAATCAGGGTGACTTTTTAAGTAATCTGGAATATCATTTAATGCATTATTAAGAGTAACCTCTAGCTCTTCAGCACTTGTTTTATCTGTGTATCTAATGCCCCATGTAGCTTTTGCTTGGCTAGGAATAATAGCAGTAGCATTTTCACTACCTGCATCTAATGCAACAATTTCAAAATCAGTATTTGGTAAATACTCGTTACCATCATTCCATTGAATGCTATTTAATAGATTTAATGCAAAGTTTAAAGGTCTGTTAGGGTTGCTGTATAGCTCCTTATAGGCTCGGTGCCCTTGAATCCCAGTAACTGTTAATGATCCAATTAAAGAACCTCGTCTGCCAACTTTAATGTAATCTTTTAAATAATCAGGAGATGATGGTTCACCAACTATAAATGCAGTAGGGATCTTATCATTATTTTTCATGAATTCTAAAACTTTTTTAGATCCATTTATTGCAGCCCATTCTTCATCGCCAGTAATAATAAATCCAATTTTTAGATTTTTGCCTTCTAAAGTTTTGTCTTTAATTGCTTGTTCAACACTTGTAATAAATGTTGTTACGCTTGTTTTCATATCTGTAGCGCCACGACCATAAATAAAACCATTGCAAATTGATGCATCAAAAGGGTTATATTTCCATTGGCTTGTATTACCTACAGGTACAACATCAATATGCCCCATATATACTAAAAATGGATCTGATTCTTTATAGTTTCCAATTTCAATTTCTGCATATAAATTAGGAACAGCATAAGGCCATTTAGGATGGCCGCCGTCAAATACCATTCTTTGAGTTTTTGCATTCATGGCTTTTAAAATATCTTCCAGATAGTCTAAAGCTTGCTCGCAATATTCAAATTTTTCATTTATGTTTTCTCCAAAAGGAGTTTCTGACGGAATAGATATTAAATCTACCGCCCTTTGTATTAACTTATCAGTCAAGATTCTACCCTCTATCTTGTTACTTTACTTTTTTTCTACCATACAACTCAATACTATGACCTGTTAATTCATAGCCTAGCTGGTCAGCAATACTATGAATTAATTTTTCTAAATCCACATTTTCATATTCCACCACATGTCCATCATTTATATCTATAAGATGGTGGTGGTGAGCTTTATCAAATGTATTCTCATAAACAATTGTGTTATTTTTAAAAACATGTTTTACAATAAAGTTATGGTCTTCTAACAGTTTTAAAGTCCTGTAAACTGTAGCAATACCAATATTTGACTTAGACTTACGAACTTTATTTAGAATATCATCAATGCTCATATGATCATTAGAGCCTAAAATAATTTCAATAAGTTCCATTCTAGATTTAGTAGCTTTAATGTCTAAAGCTTGTAAAACTTCGTTTAAAATTTTCTTTTTCATTATTTTTGCAAAAAAACCTTGATTTGTTAATTTTAAAATTATATGTTAATGATAATCATTATCAATTGATAAGTCAATAAAAAAGATTAAATAATATGCTGAAAAATAAAAGGTTATTATTTTGGGGTTATTATGTGTTTTTTTGAAAAGTGTGGAGAAAATAGAGTTGAAAAAAGTGTTTGAAAATAGCTTAATACAAAGCTATGAAAATTTAAAAAATGAGAAAGATTTATCACCAAGAAATAGTATTGTAAATGAGAGTCTTTCAAACTTAGTTTGTGCAGCTAATAAAGCTTATGAGCCTAAAATTTGTATTGATTGCCCTAATGCAAGTTCTGTAGTTAAAGATTTTAGAAAAATTTGTGCAAAATCAGAGTGTGAAATGGAAAAATATTGGGCAGATCATTACAATAACTATGAAACTTTAACATATCAAGACTTAGAGAGTTTTTGGTATTTTGATAACTATGAAGTTATTGCAGATAAAGAAGTTAACTTAATTAAAAAATTTGTAGAAAACTTAGA
>PTJW01000118.1 GCA_002937495.1 Pseudomonadota bacterium
ATTAAACATTAAATCTAAAGTGCATTACATCACCATCTTGTACGATGTACTCTTTACCTTCAAGGCGTTGTTTACCTGCTTCTTTTGCACCCTTTTCACCGTTGTTTGCAACAAAGTCATCATATGCGATTGTTTCTGCACGGATAAAGCCTTTTTCAAAATCAGTATGGATAACACCTGCAGCTTGTGGCGCTGTTGAGTTTCTTGAAACTGTCCATGCTCTAACTTCTTGTACACCTGCTGTGAAATATGTAATTAAGTCTAATAATGAATAGCCTGAACGAATAACTCTGTTAAGTCCTGCTTCTGTTAAGCCCATATCTGCTAAAAATTCTGCTTTTTCTTCTGCATCTAAACCAATTAATTCTGATTCAATTTTAGCTGATACAACTACAGTTTCTGCATTTTCTGCTTTAGCAACTTCAGCTACTTTTGCTGATAATTCGTTACCTTCATCTGCAGAGTCTTCATCAACATTACATACATACATTACTGGCTTAGCTGTAATAAACTGATACATTTTAATTTGCTTAGCTTCATTTTCATTTTCAGCTTCGTATGTTCTTAAAGGCTTACCTTCTTCTAAAACTGTTAATAGTTTGTTTAAAATAACTAGCTCTGCTGCTAATTCTTTATCGTGTTGAGCTCTTTTGCTAATTGTTTGAATTCTCTTTTCAACAACTGCTAGGTCTGCAAGTAAAAGCTCAGTGTTAATAACTTCCATATCATCTAATGGGTTAATTGTGTTTTCAACATGAGTAATATCATCATCAATAAAGCAACGAACAACATGTGCAATAGCATCAACTTGACGAATGTTACCTAAAAACTGATTACCTAAACCTTCACCTTCAGATGCACCTTTTACTAAACCTGCAATATCAACAAACTCGATTTGAGTTGGTAAGATTTTTTTAGGATCAACAATATCTGCAAGCTTTTGCAGTCTTAAGTCTGGTACTTCTACTAAACCAACATTTGGCTCGATAGTACAGAAAGGATAGTTTGCAGCTTCAGCAGCTGCTGTTTCAGTTAGTGCGTTGAAAAGTGTTGATTTACCTACATTTGGTAGGCCTACGATACCGCATTTAAAACCCATGTTTAATTCCTTTATTTAAAAAATAATTATTTTAATAATAATGCAAGTTCATTACTTGCTTTGCTAATTCCCTCATCTAATAGAGTCGGAACTGTTCTGGCAACATAATATAAGATATCTTCAAACTGTTGCGCTTGATCTTTAGGGAAATCTTTTAAAACATAGTCTGCTACTTTGTTTTTATCCCCAGGGTGACCTACCCCTAAACGAATTCTTTGATAATTTTTTGAACCAATACAAGATGAAATTGACTTAAGGCCGTTATGTCCACCTTCTCCACCGCCAATTTTCATTTTAACTTTTAGTGGGTCAATATCTAGCTCATCATGAAATACAATGATATTTTCTGGTTTAATTCTAAAAAATCTAGCAAGTTCTGCTACTGAATGGCCTGACTTATTCATATATGTTTGTGGCATTAGCATATGCACTTTATGGCCATTAATAATACCTGATGTATACAAACCTTGATATTTATTTGTAAAATCAGAAAAGTTAAAGCGATCCTTTATTTCAAGAATCGCCTTAAATCCGATATTATGGCGATTATCAGCATATTTAGAACCAGGATTACCTAAACCAACTAGTAAAAACATACCAATAATCTCCTATTTTATATTTTTTATATAATCTTTTAAAGAAAAGATTAAGCGTCTGAACCAGCTCTTTGTGCAAGTGCTGTTTGACGAGTTGCAACAACTGAAGCTAATGATAGGTTTTGCTTAGATGTAGCTTTAACGCCTTCTGGTAGCTCAATTTCATCAAGTCTTACAGACTCTGATACTTTAAGGTGAGCGATGTTAACTTCGATTGAAGTTGGGATATCTTTAGCTAGGCAAGATACTTCTAGAGCTGCGATAACTAGTTGAGGCACACCACCAAGTTTAACACCTGGAGACTTATCAGCACCTAATAGTACTAATGGTACTGCCACTTTAACAGCTTTCTTAGCGTTGAATCTTAGGAAGTCAGCGTGGATTACATTGTCTGACACTGGGTGTCTTTGTAAGTCTCTTACTAAAACTTGCTCTTCTTTGCCGTCGATTTCTAATGTTTGTACTTTAGAGAAGAAGTTACCTTTGTTCATGTCCATCATTAGGTCATATGCAGATAGGTTGATTGAAGTTGCAGCTTTACCAGCACCGTATACTACAGCTGGAATGTTACCTTCGTTTCTTACTTCTCTAGCGATCCCCTTACCGCTTTCTGTTCTTTTAGTTGCTTTCATTGTCATAGCAATTAATTCCTTATTTAAATATTTGATTTATAATAATTTATACCCACACTTGCTCATAACCTCCAAGGGTGTTAATTTGGTATCTTCTTATGAAATATACATGTGAATATGTGCGAAATATACTACCTTTTTACAAAAATGTCAAGGCTTTATCTTGTTTTTTTACAGATAATTAGCATATTATTTAATAATTAAAATATAGAAGATATTTATTATTTTGATTATATTATTTTACATTCCAAATAGGTCGTTCTAAATTATTTTGCATGTATGCTGCATCAATTGTATTAGTAATTAAACTCATTACAGTTAAAGGACCAACCCCACCCGGCACCGGTGTTATAATTTTAGCTTTTGATTCTGCAGATTTAGATACATCACCTACTAGCTTACCTTCTACTTTATTAATACCAACATCAATTAATACCTGACCTTGTGTAATATTCTCATCATTTATAAGCCCTGCTATGCCAACTGCAGAAATTACAACATCAGCTGTTGAAATTGATTTTTTTAAATCTTTAGTTTTTGAATGACAAAGAGTAACTGTACCACCTTTTGCAAGTAGCATTTCAAACAGTGGTTTACCTACTAACCT
>PTJW01000119.1 GCA_002937495.1 Pseudomonadota bacterium
ACTCTCAATTGAGAGTCTTTTTAGTATGGTTAACCTTTAGTGGTTATAAGCATTATCTTCAATTTCTTGAAGGTGCTTTTCGATAGGTTCTACAATATGCTCAGAAAATGAATTTTTAAGCATATCAAGCATTTTTTTGTTTAGTCGGTTAGTGATGACTATTTGCGGGTGAATCTGATAATCAAATCCTAGTTTATCAGCTTCTGCTAGTAAATAGCGATTTTGAGCAACAACCTTTTTTTGCTGCTTTTCAGTTAGCGCTTTAAGGTTGTTTGTTGGAATGCCATCAACTTGAATGCAGGTGAACTTAGGGTTTTCATCATTTTCGCGTCGAATGATAAAAACCTCCTTTAGTTTGTTTATCGAACACTTCTTGTGACTTTTAGGGAAGCGAAGTAATGACTTGTCTTTTTTACGAGACTTAATCATTGAGATGAGCAGAAGGTCAGCAATGCAATGATCGTTGATAATTGCTTGCGTGATTTTATCTACACGAAGTTGACGCTTTGATGGGTTTTGAATGCTGATTACACTATCCATAAAGAATTCCTCAGTTATTAAGAGTATATTGAAGGACTTCATTTAAAGCCCTTCGCTTAGGTTTATTAAGAAGTGACAAGCAAAGCAAGCTTAACTTGTTGATTAAGATCAGAGAGGCCCTTTAAGCAATGGCATTGCTTAATACAAGGAGTCTCATTACATGCTTCTAGCTGCTCATATAAAAAATTTGCAGCATGAGCGATAGCTTCAGGTGTTTCTGCAATTTTTTGAAGTTCATCAGGAAAGATGTCTTCTATAACTACAGAGCGGTTTTTATTAAGAATCCACATATTACGGTTTTGCTTTGGCATTTTTACATGGTTGGGAACCATAATATAAGTGCCATCCTTGTATAGTCGGGCATCCTTTAGTGTTGAAAGTAGGATGAGCCTTAGCATATCAAGGTCTTGTTTCAAGTTTCGTAGTTTCCTATTTTTTCTCATAAGCATCCTTATTTGCAGTGAAAAAATAATTCAATGAAAGGCTATTAGCTAGCTTTCTTTGAAGCAGATAGACGCTCAAGTGTGATGCGTCGTTGGTTGAGGCGAGTAACAGCTAACGAATTGTTGTTAATAACTGTTAATGCCGGAGGTACGCGGTTAGCTTCTTTAATTTGAGATTGAACTTCTTCAATTTCATATTTTAGCTGGCTGCGTAAGTTTTTAAGAAACTTATTGATCTGCTTGATTGAAAAATCACGCAGGATATAGTGTGGCTTTTTTTGCTGTTTAATAAAAACCCAAAAGCCTTGTGGTACTTTTGGAATTTTGCTACCAGCTTGAGGACTGATAAAACAACTGTTCTGATTTTTGGCTGGTTCAATTTTTGCACTAAGCAAAAAATCTTGCAACTCTCTATCTTTACTTAGTAAATCTAATTTAGCTTGTTTATCCATAACAATACCTACTTATTAAGAATGATTTATTAAGATAAGGCTTTTGCCTTGTTTTGTTTTTTGTAAACTCTACGCAGCTTAGCTTTAAGGCGTTTAAGTTCAGCATGTGTTCTGCTTTTAACTACCTCATCATAGCCTAGTTTGTGTAGCTCAGCTATAGTGTTATTAATTTTTTCAATAACAGGAGCTTGAAGTACGTCAATTAAGCGATACATATGATGGGGGTAAATATCTTGCAAAACTAAAAAAGTACCTTGTTTACGGCGCTTTGAATGCTGTAAATACCAAAAGCCTTTTGGTAAGCGAGGAGGGAAGGTTGATACTGGCGGGATAACGATGCTGCCATCTTTATCAATCAGTAAATCAAACTCACAATAAAACAAAAAATCTTGGAGATCTTTATTTGCATAAATATACTCCAGTTTATCAGAGAAATTCATAGACTATTTCTCCTATGCTCAGTTAAATGTTGAAAGAATTGGGTAATAAAAGTTTTACAGTAGTAGTTAGTATAGTAATTTTAAATTTAAAATCAATAGAAAAAAGCCCTAAAAATAGGGCTTTCTTGAGTTTGAATATCTTAGGCAGCTTTTTGCTGCTTGTCGTTATTAGTTTGATGCTGGCCGATAAAGCCCTTAAAACGACGAACTTCGTCATAATCAACTTTTTTTTGTTCAAGGGTTTTACCCACCAACGAGTAAATTTGCTCGTTTAGTGTATTAAGAAGTTTTTTGATAAAGCCTTGCGCAGAGTTGATTGTCGAGATAATATCTTTACGAGTAAAGCCTGTAATATGAATTTTGCCAGCATTAGGTCGTAATCCGAAAGGGATAGACTCCATAGCTTTCTCATCAGGCTTATCATCAAGGTAGATAATAACGCTTTTTTCAGACTTCTTGGGTTGTTCAATTGTAGAGTTTAGCAAAAGGTTTAGCATAACATGGTTATTTGCAATGGTTTGAGCAACGGTGCTTTTTTTCATTTGCATTTCCTTATATTTTAAAATGAACTATCCATACATCTTATTGGTTAAGATAGTATATATAATAAGGTGATATAAATCAAGTCTATAAATTGTAAAAAAGAGAGCTAATGCTCTCTTTTTATATTTTAATCTAAGTTTGAAGTAGTTTCTAATAATTCAATTTTATAACCATCTGGGTCTGCAATAAAGGCCATATTGATATCTGAACCAGCCATTGGACCAGCAGGGCGAGTAACAATACCGCCAAATTTTTCAGCCAGTTCGCAAATTTCAAACATCTTATCTGTTTTTACAGCAATATGGCCATAGCCTGTACCATGAGTATAATCTTCAGTATTATCCCAGTTATGAGTTAACTCTAAAACTGCAGTATCATGCATAGAACCATAGCCCATAAATACAAGAGTAAACCTACCTGTTTCAAAGTCTAATCTTTTTTGAGTTTTCATACCTAAAACTTCTTCATAAAACTTAACAGATTTGTCTAAGTCTTTTACTCTAATCATT
>PTJW01000012.1 GCA_002937495.1 Pseudomonadota bacterium
TTTGGTTGGGAAGTTAAAAGAAGAATTATGGTTGGTAACTATGTATTATCATCAGGTTATTATGATGCATACTACTCAAAAGCACAAAAAGTTAGAGCATTACTTGCACAAGACTTTGAAAAAGCTTTTGAACAAGTTGATGTTATCTTCGCACCAACAACTCCAGAGCTTCCATTTGAGCTAGGCGGTAAAATTTCAGACCCTATTGCTATGTACCTATGTGATATCTTCACAGTATCATCAGCATTAGCAGGTATTCCGTGTATTTCAGTTCCGGCTGGTCACACAGCTGAAGGTTACCCAGTTGGTTTACAAATTTTAGGTAAAGCATTTGATGATAAAAAAGTTCTTCAAGCAGCTAAAAAAGCTGAAGACATGAACGCTTAATAAGAGGATTTCAAAACATGACTTTAATGAACAAAGATTATGAAATTGTGATGGGTCTTGAAATCCACGCACAGTTAAAAACTAAAACAAAACTATTTTCAACATCATTAACAAACTTTGGTGCTGAACCTAACACACAAGCAAACGCAGTTGACTTAGCTATGCCTGGTATGCTACCAGTTTTAAACAAACAAGCTGTTAACTTTGCTATTAAATTTGGTTTAGCTATTGATGCTGAAATTGCAGAAAAATCAGTTTTCTCAAGAAAAAACTACTTCTACCCTGACTTACCTAAAGGTTACCAAACTTCACAGTTTGACCTACCTACTGTAGGTGTTGGTAAAATGGACCTAATGCTTGAAGATGGCTCAACAAAAACTATCAGAATTGAAAGAGCTCACTTAGAAGAAGATGCTGGTAAATCAGTACATGACTTAGGCTCAAACGCTGTTACTCATGTTGACTTAAACAGAGCTGGTGTTCCTTTACTTGAAATCGTTTCATTCCCAGATTTCAGAACGGTAGAAGAAGTTGCAGCATATGTTAAAAAACTAAGAGCTATCGTTCAATACATTGATATTTGTGATGGTGATATGTCTCAAGGTTCTATGAGATGTGATGTTAACGTTTCAGTTCGTAAAAAAGGCGAAGAGAAACTAGGTACTCGTCGTGAAATTAAAAATGTTAACTCAATTAAAAACATTATTAAAGCTATTACTTATGAAGCAAACTGGCAGGTTGACCAAATTGAATCAGGTAAAAAAGTAAACCAAGAAACTGTTTTATGGGACCCTGATGCAGGCGTAACAAGATCAATGAGATCTAAAGAAGATGCTCATGACTACCGTTACTTCCCATGCCCAGACATTTTACCTTTACATATTTCTCAAGAACAAATTGATGAAATTAGAAAAGATATGCCTGAGCTACCAGAGCAAAAGAAAAACAGACTTATGAACGATTATGGTCTATCAGCTTATGATGCAGATGTTTTAACATCAGATAAAGAAACTGCAGACTTTTATGAAGAAGTTCTAGCAACAGGTATTGATGCTAAGCTATGTGCTAACTGGCTAATTGTTGAGCTATTTGCCGTATTAAACAAACAAGAGCTTGAGCTATCTGCTTCTCCTGTTTCTGCCAAGCAACTAGGTGAGCTTGTATCACTTATTGTTGATAAGACAATTTCAGGTAAAATTGCTAAAACAGTATTTGAAGATATGATCGAAACTTCAAAAGATCCTAAAGTAATCGTTGAAGAAAAAGGCTTAGTTCAAATTACTGATACTTCAGCTATCGAACCTATTATTGATGAAGTTATCGCTTCAGACTTAGGCCAAGCAAACGCTGAGAAATTCAGAAATGGTGCTGATAGAATCTTAGGTTGGTTTGTTGGTCAAGTTATGCAAAAAACACAAGGTAAAGCAAACCCAGCTATGGTTAACGAAATCTTAAGAGAAAAACTAAAATAATAGTTTTATAAAATAAAAAATCCCAGGTTAATTACCTGGGATTTTTTTATGCATTTACTTATGCTGCCTAACGGCTGTTGTTTGTATTGTAAACTCGTAGTTTACTATCGTTATTTTCGATATAGCCGACATTGTGATTTTTACAAACCATATCGATATCTGAACGAGGCATAATCTGCCCGTTTACACGAACCAAATTTTCATTCACCACTTCAATTTCAGAGTTTTTTAGATCTTTGATGATACCTGACATACAACTATCCTTTTAAGAACGTAACTGCATTATTGCATAAACAATTATAGGTATTACAAACAAAAAAACAAGGGCTTTAATCAAAAAATTAAAACCCTCATTATTCGTTTATAAATCGATACCTCTAAAGGTATCTGTTTTGGTATAAGTACAGTTATCTGCTGTACCACCAAAACTCATTTGCAGCATCATTCGCTCACGAATGACCGCATCAGTGAAAACGACTGCTGGCACCGTATGAGTAATACCATACTCAACAACAGATGCCTTACCGTTTACAACCTTTACAGAACCGCCTGAGCGGAATGTTTCAAGCAGTTTACTTACTGCCAATGTTTGAGTGTCCATAAGGACTCCTTACAGTTATAAATTTAACAAATATTGTGTATATTTATAGCTATAATCATTAATATTTTACTGACAAAAAACCCTCAATAGCGTAAAACTATTAAGGGTTTATAATCGTATATTAATTTAAGACTATGCAGGGCAAAAGTCTTTATGAATTGGTAATACTTCATTTTCCAGCTCATAAGTTTCAACAAGATCAACATCTAGCACTCTTGCTAAGTACTGTAAATCAGAAAATGTAATAAATGATCCATTTACACGAACCAAATAATCGCCGCAGCGTTCAATATTTGCATTAACCAAATCTTCAGGGCTATAAAGCATTCTACACCTCCTGTAGAAAGTTTTAAGAAAGCAACTAGCTATACAGCTATCAAATTTAGTATAGTATTATTATCTGAAAAGTAAAGAAAAAAAGAAGACCCTTACAGGCCTTCTTTAAGTTCTACCCTTTAAGCGTCTTTTGTAAAAAGTGCCTAAAAGCAAACAAACACATATTATAAAATATTACAATTATAAGTATATCATCATTTTTTTTGGACTGTCTGCATAAAAAAAGCAGAAAACTTAATATTTTCTACTTTTTATATACACTAATACCACTTTATTAGTAAAATTCAACCTGTCCCATTCTTAAAAGAAGGTCATCTGTATTGTATTTTTGAACTCTACCTGTTAAAAGTCCATCGCCGCCATCAAGTTCTTTATCAAGCAATTGCATATAAACTTGGTTTAATGAACCATCTGCTGAATTTTCATACATAAACCATAAGTAACAATCTTGAGTGCCATTACAGTTATTATATGGGCTATCTGTAACATCTGATGCCGATCTAGCTGTTGCTCTAAACGCTGCAATTCGACCATATCTTTTTGAAACTAAGTATTTTTTAGCATCAACCCCTGAAACTAGTGAGTAGTTTAAATAAGGACCTAACCACCCGCCTACTGAACTATCTACAAGTTCACCTAAAGAATATACTGAGCCTGAAAAGAACGGAAAGTCTGTTTCTGTATCTGCTTCATATACACCAATTGCTGTTTCAATTTGTCGAGCCTCATATACAATTGTTTTTACGTTTGATTCTTTTAAGAAACCATAAATAAAACTAGTTGCAATTAAACCTACAAGTGTAAATACCACCAAGGCAATTCTTGCATCTAAGCCAAACATTGCGCCTTTTTTTAATAACATTTTACTACCCTTACATTCTATTCAAATAAAATTAGATAGGCATATCCATAATTTTTGTGTACGCTTCAATTGTTTTATCACGCATTGTTACCATTGTTTGTAAGCTAAGTTCTGCTTCTGATACTGCTGTGATTAAATCTTGCATATTAACTGAGCCAGGATCATTAGCTGCTTGAACTGATAACTGCTCTGCAATTTTTTGCTTTTCTAAAGCACCTTCTAATGCACCACCCACTAAATCTGTAAATGCTTTTGCTTCAGTTGAGCTTGCTTTTGTTGTAGGTGCATTTTCTAAAGCTGATAATACCTGATTTTGAATGCTTTCTACTGCCATTTTAAAATTCCTTCATATAAATTTGATACTCAATTTAAAATAATTAGAGAATATAGATAAAATTTTTATTTTTTAACAAAGGCAATGTAGTAAAACTACATAACGACTTATAAAGTTAAAAGGTTACTATATTATCAATTATTTTAGCATGTCTAGAGATTTACTCATCATAGACTTTGCTGCATCAATTGCTGACAAGTTTGCTTCATAGGCTCTTGCAGCTTCTTTTAAATCTGTCTTCTCTTTTAGTGTACTAATATTTGGTAATTTTATCAAGCCATTTTTATCAGCCATTGGGTGTGCTGGGTTATATTCATATTTATAACCTTGTTTATCATCTACTGTAATATCTGAAACTTCTACTTTGTTTACACCTGTTTTTGCATCTACCATTGTTTGGAATGATACGATTTGTCTTTGGTATGGGTTTACACCATCTTTACCAATAACTGAATCTGCGTTTGCGATATTTTCTGATGCTACTTTCATTCTGATAGTTTGTGCTTTCATACCAGAAGCTGAAATTGCCATTGAATCCATTAAATCCATTTTCTTATCTCCTTTAAACTATCTTATTTTTGTACTAGCATTTTTTGCATACCCATGTGTTTTGTAAATAAACGAGTAGCCATTGTGTATTCTTGTTGGATTTGAGCCATTTTTAACATTTGCTCGTCAACTCTTACTGAGTTACCATCATTTCTGATAAAAGTTGTGTCTTGTGTTCTACCATATCTTGATAAAGAGTTTGTCATGCCAATATGTTTTGAGTTTGTTGCAGCCATTTTAATACCACCACCTGTTTTTCTTGATGGATTGTAATTAATGTCTTGTGCTAAATAGCCTGGTGTTGATGCATTAGCAATATTACCTGATACAACATTTTGTCTAGCAATTAAGTAATCCATTTTTGCTGTTAAAGCTCTTGATAAGCTTTGAGCATCTGCATTTACAGAAAATAGTACAAAAGCTGCTAGAATTAATAGTTTTTTCATATTTTTAAACCTTTATCATTTTTATTTTTACAAAACACATAATTGATAATGCATGTTTTGTGCCAAAAAACAATCAAGCTTAAATTATTAAGTTTATAGAGTGGATTTTCTTGTAAAAATTAGTGTTTTATGGTATTTTTAAAGCCATATATAAGTGTTTTTATACTTAATTTACAAAGGATTTTTAAAAAAAATGTTAGAAACAACAGTAAATCACGATTGGATGCCGCTGGTAATTTCGTTAATTATAAGTTTTGCAATTGCATTTTTACACTATGAGTCTTTAGGTTATTTAACTAAAAAGATTACACGAACAAAGCAAATTAAAAGAGGCAGAGTTTTACTAACTATGTTTGTTATTACTTTAACTCACTTAGCTTCAGTATTAATTTATTCGTTTGTTTATTATGCTATGGATAATCACCTAGGTATGGGTTCATTAGCTGGTTTAGAAATTAAGAATTTTTATGATTATATTTATTATTCTTTAATTGTTTATACATCATTAGGCTTTGGCGATATTTACCCTACTGGTGGTTTAAGAATTCTTTCTGGTTTAGAAACCCTTAACGGACTTATTTTAATCGCATGGTCTGCATCATACACTTATTTAGTAATGAACAGATTTTGGGAATCAGAAGAAAAATCTGGAACTAAGGAAATTTAATTTATGGCTGACTTTTTCAGTATTTTATTAGCAGGTATATTTGTAAATAACTTTGTTTTAGCAAAGTTTTTAGGTTTATGCCCATTTTTAGGAACAAGTAACAATAACGCCTCATCTAAAGGGATGAGCTTAGCTGTTATTTTTGTTTTAACATTTGCTAGTTTCACAACATATACTGTTAATGTTTTAATTTTAAAGCCATTTGATTTAGAATTTTTACAAACTTTAGTATTTATTTTAATTATTGCTAGCTTTGTACAATTTATTGAAATGCTATTAAAAAAATATTTTATTACTTTATATCAGGCACTAGGTATCTTTTTACCACTTATTACAACAAACTGTGCAGTATTAGGTGTTGCTTTAATTAATAGCGCTAAAGATACAAACCTATATGAAGCAACTTTATATGGCTTTGCAGCAGGCTGCGGTTTTGCCCTAGCTTTAGTTATTTTAACAAGCTTAAGAGAAAACTTAAAAGAGTTTAACCTACCTGAAGCATTTAAAGGAAATGCTATTGTATTTATTACAATTGGTATTTTAGCAATGAGCTTTATGGGCTTTCAACTAATTGGGAAATAATTTATGATTTATTTATTATTATTAATCATAGCTATTGCGATACTGCTATTATTTGCCGAAAAATTTTTAGCAGTTGAAGAAGATGCTATTGTTGAAAAAATTAATGACCTACTACCGCAAACACAATGTGGACAGTGCGATTACCCTGGTTGTAAACCTTATGCAAAAGCAATTGCAAACGGTGAAGTTGATATTAACAAATGCCAACCAGGTGGTGAAAGGGTAATTAAAGAACTTGCAGAACTATTAGGTAAAGAAGCCAAAGCACCTGCTAAAGAGCAAAAATCTCCTCAAGTAGTTGTTATTGACGAAGACAAGTGTATTGGCTGCACTAAGTGTATTCAAGTATGCCCACCAGATTGTATTATTGGTGCTGTTAAAAAAATGCATACCGTTGTAGAAAAAGACTGCACAGGTTGCGAACTTTGTATTGAAGTTTGTCCTGTAGATTGCATTGACATTGTAAAATTAAAACAACAATTTAAATATTCAAAAGTGAAAGTAAATATAGACTAATGCTAAAGAAGATTTTTAAAACAAATAACAATATTAAAGGATTGCAGATTAAGCCAAGCTTAAATGCTGCCAGTCTTGATATTGAAAAAATCGACTTTATTGAAAAGCTTGTCTATCCATTAGAAGATTCAAAATTTAACTACTATACACCTACTGTTAAAACTGGTGACAGGGTAAAAAAAGGGCAAGTTATTGCAGTAGCGGAAAATGCCCACGGCTTAAAAATTCTTGCAAGTGCTGAAGGTACAATTAAAGGTGTTGAAACTGTTAAAGCACCTTTACCACAAAAACTTGCTGATGCTTTAGTTATTGAGCCGATTAATAAAACTTATACTTTTGAAGATGCTATTTTTAACAATGATGTTGTACTTTCAGATTTTCCTAAAGAGCTTATTTTCCAAAGCATCGTACAAGCAAATATTCAAGGCTTAGGTGGCGGTTTATTTTTAGCAGCTAAAAAACTATTAAGCAGTGATAAGATTGATCATATTGTTTTAAATGCTGTAGAGTGTGAGCCAGTTTTAAACTGTGATGAAGCTCTGCTTACTCATTATTTAGCAGAGTGTTTAGCAGGTGGTCTATTTTTACAAAAAGCAGCCAATGCTAAAACAATTACAATAGTTTTAAAAGAAAACAAAATAGACTTAATTAACTACCTTAAACACTTTATAAAAAACAATGAACAATTTAATAATATTGCAGTTGCTACAGTGCCTGACTTATACCCAGCAGGTGCAGAAAAAGAAATTCTAAAACATGTATTTAATAAACCATTAAAAGCTAAAGATATTTCAACAAATCATGGTTATTTAATGAATAATATAATGACCGCTGTTTCTATTTTTAGAGCTGTTGCGATACAAGCCCCTCAGCTTGAAAGAGTATTTTCTGTATTTGGTAAAAATATTAAAAACTCTAAAAATATTTTAGCTCCTATTGGTACAACAGCTGAAGATTTACTTAGATTTGCCAAAATTGATGAAAGTAAAATTGATTCTATAAGAGTTGGCGGTTTAATGATGGGTGAAGATATCACTACTGAAACAAATATTAAAACTACAGCTTTATTAAAAAGCAGCAACGGTGTAATTTTAAACACAAAAGAAGACAAGAAAACGGTTGAATGCATTAACTGTGGTGAGTGCAGTAAAGTTTGCCCTGTTAACTTGGTTCCTAATAAAATGTTTAAGGCCGGACAAGCTGATGACTTTACTAATAGATTCTTTAAAAACTTAGATGAATGTATGTTTTGTAATTTATGTAACTATGTTTGTCCTAGTTATATTGATTTAGTTGGTATGTTTAAATATTCTCGTCAGCAAATTCAGTTAATTGAGCAAGAAAAACAAAGAGCAGACTACATTAATAAACTAACCGCTAAAAAACGAGATAGAGAAGAAGCTGAAAAGCTAGAAAAAGAAAGAATTAAGCTAGAACGAAAACTAGCAAGAGAAAAACGCTTAGCTGAAAAAGCACAAAAAGAGGCCGTAGAAAATGCTGAATCTTAAATTTAAAAATGACACTCAAAAAATAATGTTCGAAGTTACTGCATCACTAATACCTGCGGTACTTTATAAAGTTTTTGTATTTGGCTGGCTAGGTTTATTTAGCTTAGTGACTTTACTTGCAACAGCACTTATTGCTGAAAACTTATTAAGTAAAGCTTTAAAATTTAAACATGACCTTGCTGATTTTACAGCAGCTATTACTGCAATTTTATTATTCTTAGCACTAAATTGCAACATGCATGCATTTGTATACTTTACAGCTAGTTTTATTGCTATTGGCTTAGCAAAAGCTGTTTATGGTGGATTTGCTAAAAACATATTTAACCCAGCTATGGTTGGCTGGTGTTTTGTTATGCTTAGCTTTCCACAATATATGACAAAACATTTAGAATTTTCAAACAATATTAACTTTATTGAAAGCTTAAATATATTCTTCACTTTTTATAACATTGACGCTTTAACGCAAGCAACTCCATTAACAGAATTTAAAGTAAATGATGTGTTTTCAATTTCAAATACTATATTTACTACAAATATACTAATTTTATCTGGTGGTGTTTATATTCTTATTAGAAATATTATCAACTTTGTATTTCCTGCAATGTTTACATTAGGCTTAATTGCTGCACTAGTTGTATTTAATTATGACCTTTACAAAGGTTTTGAAATGTTTGTATTTTATGGCCCTATGATTTTAGGTGCATTTTATATTATTACAGACCCAGTTTCATCTCCTAGTTTAAAACATGCACAAGCATTATACAGTTTTGCTATTGCATTTATTGCAGTACTAATTGCAAAACTAGGTGCTTACCCTATTGGTCTAGCATTTGCAGTTATTTTTATGAATTCATTTAACTTTATTTTAGATAAAACATTTGCAACAAGGAAACAATAAATATGAAAATTAACAAACAATCTTCTATTTACTTTGTAAGCTTTTTCACTATTGTGATTTTTAGCTTTATTTTAGTGCTATATGCGATAAATATTGCTATGTCAGACAAAATTGAAAATGCAAAAAATGCAGAACTAAAGCAACTACTTAAAACACAATTAACTTGTAAAAATTATATTTCACAATCAATTGATGAAAAAAACTTTTATTATTGCCCGAAAAGTAATATAATAAGCTTACATAGTTATTCAGATGTGGCATACGCAGGCCCTATTGAATACCTTGCTTCTTTTGACTTAAATAATCTTCATATTAAACAAATTGATATTATAAACCATAAAGAAACTCCTGGACTTGGAAATAAAATAGAAGACAAAACTTGGCTTTCTTCATTATATAACAAAGCATCAAACTTGTTAAAGCTTAAGCAAAACGGAGGAGCGATTGACTCGTTTACTGCAGCAAGCATTACTCCTACTCAGTTTTTAAAAAGCTTAAATAAACAACTTGAATGGCTAAAAAACAATAAACAAAATATAATAACAACAATAAATAAAGAATAATTATTATGATTAGAACATTCGCTTTAGTTGCCTCAAGCCTAATACTTAGCTTTAATGCAAACGCATTTTTTAAAATGAATAAAAAAACAGACTTTGAATTTTACTCAAAAGGGGCTTTTATTGAAGCAAAAGGAAACCTTTTTGGAAGTAAAGTAATTATTCCAGCTAAAGATGATGTTTATCAGTATTCTAGTTACACACCTGTAAATACATTTAGAAATATTGTAACTGCGTTTACTCTAAATAAAAAAGAATGGCTTAAAGATAATACTTTAGGTAACCAAAAACTATTTGGTAGATTCTACTCAAACTATCAACCATTAATTTCTATCAACCCTCCGCATGTCTATGGATATGTCATTTACCAGAAATATGTTATCTTATTAATAGAGCAAAGGTCTCTACAAAACACTCGCTTTATTATGGCACTAGAAAAAGACAAAAATAAACAGTATAAAGCAAGTTTAGATTTTGAAGTAAAACATAAAACTGCATACAATGTTATTTTAGATGCTTTTGCCGGTAAAGGTGAGTTAAAAGCAATTAAAAATCAAAAAATCCGCAAATAAACTAATTAATGCAGAAAGGTTTTAAATGCACGACTTTATATTTCAAACTCTTGAAGAGCAACACATAAGCTTTCAAAATCACAAACACGAAAAAGTCTACACTGTGGCACAGTCAAATAAGATTGATAAAGGCATAAATGCTCAGGCAACTAAAAATCTATTTGTTAAAGATAAGAAAAAAAACTACTTCTTAATTACTGCTGTTGCAGATAAAGCTATTAACTTAAAACAAGTAGCTAAACAAATAGGCGCTAAAGGAGGTAGTTTATCATTTGTAAGTGCTGATCAGTTACTAGAAATGATGAACTTAACACCAGGTTCTGTAACTCCTTTTGGGCTACTAATAGCAAAACAAAAAGGCTTTGATATTACATTTTATCTTGACCAAGAAGTATATGATGCGCAAAAACTAGGTATCCACCCTATGCGTAATGATATGACTACTGTTTTAAAAACAGCAGACTTAGAAAACCTGTTAATTTCTAAAAATATCAGATGTAACTTTATTGACTTGTAAGTATTGATATAAATTATACAATTACAACTTTAACACTTAAATCAAAACTCTAGAAAAATAAGGAAAATAAGAATGAAAAAGTATGCATTAATGCTATTATTTTTAGCTATTACAAGTTGCACGGCTGAAAATAAGCAAGAAACGCAAGAAGTGGCTAAAGCTGTTAAGTCTATTAAATTAGACAATGCAAACAGCGAATTAAAACTTACTTTTCCAGGTAAAGTAATTGCCGGTAAAGAAGCTGATATTACATTTAAAGTTTCTGGTAAATTAAATAAACTACCTGTAAAAGAAGGTCAAAAAATTAACAAGGGTGATATTATTGCCCAGCTTGACCAAAAAGATTACAAGTTTGCTTACCAAAAACAACTAGCAACTTTTAATGAAAATAAAGCATCTTATGCTAGAGCAAAAGAGCTTATTAAAAATAAATATATCTCACAAGCAGACTTTGATAAGAAGAAAAAATCTTTTGAAGTTGCTCAAGCAGATTTAAGCATTGCTAAAACAAACTTAGATTACACAACTCTAAGAGCACCATTTAGTGGTGAAGTTGCAAAAGTTTATGCTGATAACTTCCAAAATATACAGGTTAAAGAAAATATTGCTAAACTACAAAACCTAAACTTCTTAGAAGTTAAGATTTCTGTTCCTGAAAGAGTTATAATTAACAGCAAATCACCAGAAGGTGTAAAAATTTTAGCCAGATTTGATGCAAACTCTACAAATGCTTATGCTGCAGAAATTACTGAAATATCAACACAAGCTGATGCTTCTACACAAACATATGAAGCAACTGTAAGGCTACCTCGTCCAACAGATATTAATGTTTTACCAGGTATGACAGCTATTATTGAAGCATACTCAAAAAAAGAAGCCACAGCTCCTGACTCATTTTCTATTCCAGCAGACTCAATCTTCTCTGACAGTTCTAAAAATACATATGTATGGATTATAAATACAAATAACAGACTAGAAAAAAGAAATGTTAAAGTAAAATCTTTTGAAGGTAACGATGTTGAAGTTACAAAAGGTTTATCTTCAGGTGATACTCTTGTTACTGCTGGTGTTAATTTCTTAAAAGAAGAACAATTAGTTACAGTATATGACAAAAAACAAAAATAACAAATAAGGAATTTTAATAATGGATATTGCAAGAGCTTCTATTGAAAAACGTGTTATTAGCTGGCTTTGCGTACTAATTTTTATTTTTGGTGGTATCGCAAGCTTTAGTAAATTAGGACGTTTAGAAGATCCTGAATTTACGATTAAAGATGCTGTTGTTGTAACTTATTATCCAGGTGCTTCAGCTCAAGAGGTTGAGCAAGAAGTAACTGATAAAATTGAAACTGCAATTCAGCAACTTGCACAAGTTAAAGAGATGAAATCTAAGTCATACCCTGGTCGTTCTGAAATTACAGTAACGATGAAAGATAAGTATGACAAAACATCTCTTCCACAAGTTTGGGATGAACTAAGAAGAAAAGTTAATGATATTCAAAATCAGTTACCTCCTGGTACATCAACATCTTATATCAATGATGACTTTGGGGATGTTTACGGTATTTTCTTAGGTTTATCTGGTAAAGGTTATGATTATAGAGAACTTAAAGAAGAAGCTAAATTTTTACGCCGTGAACTATCATTAGTTAAAGGAGTGTCTAAAGTTGCTATTGGTGGCGATCAAAAAGAAAAAATATTCATTGAAGTATCAATGGCAAAGCTTTCTCAGCTAGGTCTATCAATTAATAACATTGCCAATGCTTTAGAATATAAAAACTTAATAAGCCCTGCTGGTGAAGTTAAGGTTGATTCTGCTACTGTAAGAATTGAAACTACTGGTATTTTTAACTCTGTTGAAGACATTAAGAATCTACTTATTACAAAAGATGGTAAATCTTTAACATACCTTAAGGATATTGCTAATGTTTACTCAGGTTTTGATGAAACTCCATCAAGCAAAATTAGAGTAGATGGTAAACCAGCACTAACAATTTCTGTTTCTGCTGCAAGTGGTGAAAATGTAGTTGAAGTAGGTAAAAGAATTGAAGCAAGAATTACAGAACTTGAACCACAGCTACCTGCAGGTATGCAATTAGAAAAAATTTATTTTCAACCTGACTATGTTTCAGAGTCAATTTCAAACTTTGTAGTTAGCTTAGTTGAAGCTGTTGCTATTGTTATTGTAGTTCTGCTAATCTTCATGGGTCTAAAATCTGGCTTATTAATTGGTGCTATTTTACTATTAACAATTCTTGGTACATTTATCTTTATGCAAATGTTTGCTATTGATTTACAGCGTATCTCACTTGGTGCTTTAATTATTGCTATGGGTATGTTGGTTGATAATGCCATTGTTGTTACCGAAGGTATTTTAGTAAGAGTACAAAAAGGTGATAAGGCAAGAGATGCGGCATCTGACATTGTTAAACAAACATTCTGGCCATTATTAGGTGCTACAATTGTTGGTATTTTAGCATTTGCTGGCATTGGATTATCAAATGATTCAACTGGTGAATACTGCGCGACATTATTCTATGTTATCTTAATTTCACTACTATTAAGTTGGTTATTAGCTGTTACTTTAACACCTTTCTTCTGTGATTTAGTTTTAAAACCAGAACCTAAAAAAGAAGGTGAAGCAGTAAAAGATGAATACGGACACCCAATTTTTGTTGGTTATAAGAAAATTTTGATGGCAGCTATTAAATTTAGAAAAGCTACAATTAGTGGACTAGTTTGTTTACTTGCTATATCAATTTATGGATTTGGGTTTATTGAGCAGTCATTCTTCCCTAACTCAACAACTCCAATGTTCTATATTCACTACTGGAAACCACAAGGCACAGATATTAGAGCAACAGAATCTGAAATGATAAAAATTGAAGAATTTATCAGAAAGCAAGAACATGTTGAGCAAGTAAGTACATTTATTGGCTCTGGAGCTTCTAGATTTATGCTAACATATGGCCCTGAACAACAAAATTCTGCTTATGGTATATTTATTATTAAAACTGATAATATAAATAATATTTCTAAAATATTAAAAGATTCTATGTCTTATATTAATAATAACTTTCCTAATAACGAAGCTCGCGCTGAAAGGCTTAAGCTAGGTCCGGGAGGCGGCCAACCAATTGCAACAAGAGTTATTGGTGAAGATCCTAAAATTTTAAGAGATATTGCCACTCAAATTGAAAATATTATGTATAAGTCTGGTAAAGCTACAAATATTAGAAATGACTGGAGGCAGCAAACTAAAATTATTAACCCAACATTCTTAGAAACTCAAGCTAGAAATGCAGGTCTAACTCGTCCGCAAATTAACCAAGCTTTACAAATGGGATTCTCAGGATTTCAAGTTGGTACATTTAGAAATAACGATGAGCTTATACCAATTACTATGCGTTTACCAGAAAAAGAAAGAAACAATGTAGACTCTCTACAAAGTATTCAAGTATGGTCTGATGCTAGTGGTAAGTATATCCCTATTGCCCAACTAGTTGATAAAATTGAACCTAAATGGGAAGATTCATTAATTAGAAGAAAAGATAGAAGAAGAACTATCACAGCTTCTGCTGACCCAATTGAAGGCGTTAACGCTAACGATTTATTTAATGAACTTAGACCACAAATTGAAGCTATTGAAATACCTCTTGGTTACTCTATTGAATGGGGTGGTGAATATGAAGACTCAAAAAATGCTCAAAATGCTTTATTTAGCAATCTTCCTAAAGGAATTGGAGCTATGATTTTAGTTGTTATTTTACTATTTAATGCAGTAAAACAACCACTTATTATTTGGCTATGCGTACCATTAGCAATTATTGGTGTAACATTTGGTTTACTACTATTTAATGGTTCATTTGGTTTTATGGCGCTACTTGGTTTCTTATCACTAATGGGTATGTTAATTAAAAATGCCGTTGTCTTAATTGACCAGATTGACCTTGAGATAAGAGAAGGTAAAGAAATGCTTAAAGCAGTTGTTGAATCTTCAATATCAAGAGTAAGACCTGTATCAATGGGTGCCATTACAACAGTATTAGGTTTAATACCATTACTTTCTGATGCATTCTTTGTTGATATGGCAATTACAATTATGTCAGGTTTAACTTTCGCTACGGTATTGACATT
>PTJW01000120.1 GCA_002937495.1 Pseudomonadota bacterium
GTTTACCAACAAGCTATCGAGCTTATTGCTCGTGAACAAAAGGCTTCAACATCATTCTTACAAAGAAGTTTAAGAATTGGTTATAACAAGGCTGCTACAATTATGGATCAGCTAGAAGCTGACGGTTTGGTTGGCCCAGCATCAGCAACAGGTAAGCGTGAAATTATTATTCAGTCTCCACCTGAAGGCGGATATTAATAGATTGAAATTTGACGGCTTTTACTTTGTTAAAAGTCGTCAATTTCGTAAATAAAGGGGTATAAAAATGAATAATAAAAAAGGCGCAATGTTTGGTTTAGATGCAAGAATAGCTTTAGCAATATTTGGAGCATTGTCGGTTATTTCAGGTGCGGCATTGTATAGTGCTATACAAGACGCTAAAGCCACATCATTTATTACAGATCTGCAAGAAATTGGCAAAGCTTGGGAGGCGTATTATTTAGATACAGGTAGCGATTTACCTTTAAGATCAATTGATTCTAGTAACTGGAGGCATTATTCTTATAGTGTATCAGGGCTTGTTGATGATAAAGGTGTTGCTGGCTGGAAAGGTCCTTATTTGCCATACCCAGTTGCAACTAGCCCAGAACTTATTGAGCATCCTGTTTATAAGACTATTACAATTGAGAAAATAACAAATGCAGATTGGAGTGCTACTCAATGGATTGATGCTAAGTGCGATACAGCAGGAGATGCATGCTTTTTATGGGTTAGTATTTCAGGATATGACAATATATCTTTAGCGCAAGCTGTTGATAAAAAAATAGATGATGGTGATGGTGCTGGAGCTGGTAATTTTAGATGGATTCCTGCAAATCCAACGTTTAGGTATTCTTTAAAATATACATCAATTAAAAATCCAAATGATTAAGGAGAAGTGTTATGGTTATTAATAAAAAAGGCGCAATGTTTGGTTTAGACGCAAGAATAGCTTTAGCAATATTTGGAGCACTATCGGTAATTAGTGGTGCAGCTCTTTATAGTGCAATTCAAGAATCAAAAGCTGTAGCTATTTTAGTTGATATGAAAGAAATTGGAAAAGCTTGGGAGCAGTATTATTTGGATACTGGAGTTACTTTACCGCAGGTCTCAAAAGATAATGTTACTAGTGAAAAGTTTTATACATTTCAACCATTGCACTTATTAGCAGATAATGGTTTAAGAGGGTGGAAGGGTCCTTATTTAAACTATAAACATCAAGACTACTACCTTAAATATCCTAACTATGAAGATATATTTCTTCAAATGATAAGAGATGATACAGATTGGGGTGATAAATCTCAATGGCAGTCTTCAGGTTATTGCACTTCAGGTACAGTTTGTTATTTTTGGGTTAATATTTCAGGTTTCAAAGATGATATAATAGCAAAAATAATAGATTATAAAGTTGATGGAGGCGATGGTCCTAAATCTGGCGATTTTAGGTGGTGGAAAGGTAGTGGTGTTAGAAACTATAGATATCACTTAAAAATATCACCAATTAAAAATCCAAATGATTAAGGGAAAGTGTTATGATTATTAATAAAAAAGGCGCAATGTTTGGTTTAGACTGTCGAGCGTTAAAAAAACAGTTTGGGAAACTGTTTTTAGTAAGCAGGCATAGTGAAGCTCCAGAAGGAGCAAACGATAGCTGCGGATATGCCAAACGCGGAGCAATGTTTGGTTTAGACGCAAGAATAGCTTTAGCAATTTTTGGCGCATTATCTGTAATTTCAGGGGCTGCATTGTATAGTGCAATACAAGATGCTAAAGTAGTGAGTTTTATAGCATCATTAAACGAGATAGAAAAAGCTGTAGAACAATATTATCTAGATAATGCTGAAGTTTTACCAATTGATAATGTTAGTGGTAGTGCACATGTTAGAAAAACTAGAGTTTTGTATGAAAACGTAACTTCATTAAGCACTTGGAATGGGCCATATATCTCTGCTAAACTTGGAGCTTTAGATTATTGTGGGAATTTTAATTTTGGTTCTGCTGGTGAATTAAGTATGTGTGCTTATTTTTGTTCAACTGCAACAAACTCTTACTGCGCAAGTTGTACTGACTATAGCTTGCCTTACTGTACTATATTTTTAGAGATTTATACATTAGATAAAGCTCTTTTAGAGAAGGTTGATGTTAAAATTGATGGAGAACAAAATAGTTCTACAGGTAGAGTTAGAATTAGAGATACAGGTTTGGGTACAGATGGTTCTATCAGCTTAAGGTATCAATTGCCAAAATATAATTAGGAATAGTCCTTATGTATCATATGATCTAGTGGTGGCAGTTTTATATCATAAAATGCTAACTTTGGAGGTATGTATATTAAATTAGGTCCAATTTATGCATATTGGGATACTCCAATAGGTGAGTCAACGGTAGTTTGTAATGCTACATGATATGTTTGGGTTTAAATTAATGGCGCAGGTACGTCAATACCTGATTATATGTATGAATCTTTAGATGAATACTTTGATGGATAAATGGTATTTTTTATGAAATTATGTGTAAATATAATACTTGAAAATATCTATTTAATTTCATAAAAAAAACCGCTAGATTTTCTAGCGGTTTTTGTTTGTGCTTAAAGTGCGTATAGTGAAATACGATCTGTACGGTTATTTTCGGAATCGAACACTTTATGAATAAGGTGTGTAAATTTATGAGTTTTACGCATATCTTTTAAAGTGTTGCCAACTTCTCCACAATTACGGAATTTTAATGGTTTGCAGTTTTGTCCTAATGCAATAAATGAGTTATCTTCATCGCAGTATAAGCAGTTCCATTGTTTGGTGCCAAGCTTGCCTTTAATTGCATTGTTAGGCAAAACTAATCCGTGTTCAGTTGAGTATAGTACCCAAAAGTCTTGGCTG